>NZ_PVUE01000002.1:300000-483987 GCF_003003235.1 Antricoccus suffuscus | reverse complement strand
CGATGATCCGCCCCGCCGGGCACCCCGCCTACGGCGGGGCGATACCCGGCGCGGCGGCGTGGGACGCCGACGGGCAGTACCTGATCACCGACCCGGGCCAGTCCACCGAAGCCGCCGCCGTGCTCGAGAAGATCCGGGGACTCGCAGCGACGATCAACTTCACCGTCCCGCGCATACCCGAGGTCACGATCAAAGTCACGATCCCCGCGCACCTGTTGGCCGGGTCCGACCTCGCAGGCACCAACAGCAGTACAGGCGCGGGCAGCGGTGCCGCCGGCACGAACCGAAACGGCGATGGTGCCGCAGCCACGAACCGCGACAACGGCACGAACGAGACCGACGCCGCGGGCGATGCGGGCGGTACGGGCGGTACCGGCCAAACGCAGAGTCGACCCGGTGGCAACACGAACGATGCGGGCACGAACGATTCTGAAGCCACCGACACGCTCAGTGCTGAAACGCGCCCGGAAGACCCGCACCGGCGGGCGGTCGCCGCGATCGAGGGGCTCGGGCCCATCGATGCCGACCTGGCCCGTTACCTCGCACAGGACGCCCGCTGGCAACGCGTCATCACCGACCCTTACACCGGCGCCGTCCTCGACGTCGGCACAAAAACGTATCGCCCACCGGCACAGATGCGCCGCCGCGTCATCGCCCGCGACCAGACCTGCCGCTTCCCCGGCTGCACCCGCCCCGCCGAACGTTGCGACGTCGACCACATCGACCCGCACCGCCCCGACGGGACCGGCGGCACCACCGGCGACTGCAACCTCATCGCTCTGTGCAGACGCCACCATCGGCTCAAACACCAAACCAACTGGCGAGTAAAACTGCACGACGACGCGTCGTGTGAATGGACCAGCCCCGCCGGGCGCAGATACCTCACGTATCCCGCCGACACCGACCCACCACAACGCGACTAGAAGGCATGCCCGAACTGATCAGATGGTTAGTCAGACCGTTGAGCGCCGCAGCAGCCTGGTGCACACACGGTGCCGTTGACGCCGACACCTGTCGCGCCCTGAAGAAACGGGCACAGCTCCTGGACGTTGTCGCTGATGCCAAGCCGTCGTTCGATGAGGTCGGCGATCATGGTGATGAATCGATCATCGCTGCCGGCCGTGCCGGCGCGCACAAACCCCAGTCCGAGCTCGATCGCCTTAGCCGCAGCCTCCGTGTCGAGGTCCCAGACGACCTCAAGGTGGTCACTGACGAAGCCGATCGGGGCAACGATGACCGAACGTATGCCGTCGCTCGCCAGCGTCTCCAGGTGATCGCAGATATCCGGCTCTAGCCAAGGGATGTGCGGTGGCCCGGATCGGCTCTGCCACACCAGATCCCACTGTGCTGCGCCGACCCGATCAGCCACCTGCGCCGCGACGAACCTCAGCTGTTCGCTATACAGATGACCCTCCGGCCCGGCCTCGGCATCCGCGGTCTCCGGGATCGAGTGCGCCGTGAAGACCAGCCGCGTGCCGGACGCAAAGTCGGCGCCTTGGAGTTTGGCGTACGCCGCCTCGACAGCCGCCACATTGGCCGCGACGAACATTTCGTTGGCGTACAGCTGCGGAAGCTTCTCGAGATCGGGCGCGTCATCGCCGACCGCCGCACGGCCCCGCGCGATGTCCTCGTGGTATTGCCGACAGGCCGAGTAGCCGCCATAAGCGCTCGTGCCAAACACAAGCGCACGACGTACGCCGTCCGCCGTCATCTCGGCGACCGTCTGCTCGAGCATCGGGTGCCAGTTGCGGTTGCCCCAATAGATCGGCAGCTCGATCCCCCGCCGGACGAACTCGCGCTTCAACCGGTCGATGATCGACCGGTTGAGCTCATTGATCGGGGATATACCGTCGAAGTGGAAGTAGTGCTTGCCCACCTCGCGCAGCCGCTCGGCGGGGATCCCTCGTCCGCGGGTGACATTTTCCAGGAATGGTACGACGTCGTCGACGCCCTCTGGTCCGCCGAACGACAAGACCAGCAGCGCGTCAATCGGCGCGTCCTGCAGCAGTGGTGCGTTGTTCAATGGAGCTACGCGCCCACCGCGTGAAAACCGCCGTCGACGTGCACGATCTCGCCAGTCGTGGCCGGGAACCAGTCGGAGAGCAGTGCCACGCAAGCGCGACCGGACGGCTCGGTGTCGTTGACATCCCAGCCGAGCGGGGCTCGCTGTTCCCACGCGGTCTCGAATGCGTCCGACCCCGGAATGGACTTCATCGCCATGCTGCGCAGCGGTCCCGCCGCGACCAGGTTGACCCGCACGCCCTTCGGCCCGAGCTCACGAGCAAGGTAGCGGCACGCCGACTCGAGCCCGGCCTTCGCCACACCCATCCAGCCATAGACCGGCCACGCGGTTGTGGAGTTGTCGAAGTCGAGCCCGACGACGCTAGCTTTCTCGCCGAACAGCGGCAGGCAGGCCTGGGTCAAGCCGGCCAACGACCAGGTGGACACATGGAAGGCAGTCGCCGCGTGCTCCCACGCGACCTCGGTGAAGTCCGCGCCAAGCGCTTCCTGGGGCGCAAAGCCGATGGCGTGCAGTACGCCGTCCAGCCCATCGACATGCTCGCGCAGGCGGTCGGCGAGGGTGGCCATGTGCTCCTGGTCGGTCACGTCGAGCTCGATCACCGGCGGCTCCGTCGGCAGCCGCTTCGCGATCCGCTTCGTCAGCGACAGGCCACGACCGAAGTTGGACAACACGATCTGCGCGCCTTCTTCCTGCGCCACTTTGGCGGCCGAGAAGGCGATCGAGGCCTCGGTCAGTACGCCGGTGATCAGCAGGCGTTTACCTTCAAGTAGTCCGGCCATGTCGGTGGTTCTCCTCTGCGATTGGTCCGTGCGTTCGCGCTGCGCGTCGTACAGAGTCTAGTGTGATCGATCGCGGCTAGTGACCCATGCCCAGACCGCCGTCGACCGGGATGACCGCGCCGGTGATGTATCCGGCAACATCGCTCGCGAGGAACGAAGCTACGTCGGCGATCTCGGATGGCTCGGCGTAGCGTCCGGCCGGGATCTGGCTCAAGATCTGGGCCTGACGCTCATCAGACAGCTCCGCGGTCATGTCGGTCTTCACGAACCCGGGGGCGATTACGTTGGCGGTGATGTTGCGCGAACCAAGCTCGCGTGCGATCGAACGTGACAGCCCGACGAGGCCCGCCTTGCTCGCGGCGTAGTTGGCTTGGCCCGCACCACCGGAAAGTCCGACCACTGACCCAATAAAGATCAACCGGCCCCAGCGAGCCCGCAGCATCTTTGACGATGCGCGCTTTGCGACTCGGTAAGCCCCGGTCAGGTTAGCGTCCAGCACGCGGCCGAACTGATCCTCATTCATGCGCAGCAGCAGTCCGTCCTCGGTGACGCCCGCGTTGGAGATGAGCACCTCGACGGCGCCCTGCTTCTCTTCTATCTCCTTGAACGCGGTGTCGACCGAGCCCGCGTCGGTCACGTCGCACTGGACACCCAGCAGCCCGTCTGGCGCGCCCGAGCCACGATGAGTAACCGCGACTTTGTGCCCCGCGGCGGCAAATCCCTGTGCGATCGCCAACCCGATCCCACGGTTGCCTCCGGTCACTAATACGGAGCGTGAGGGTTGAGTAGTAGCGGGGGCTGCGTCGGACATCGGCGTTCCTCTCGTACGGTCTGAGATATACCCGTGAGGCTATTGCACGATCGTCACGAGTGCTCGGTCGACCGCTACAAAAGCCGGTTGGTCCAGAACAATGCGGCGGCTGCAGAGGCGAACGCAAAGATAAGTCCGATGCCGACAAATCGAGTGGTAATCGGCTGGAATTCCTTTGTGTAGCCGATTTGCTTGCCGATGTTGTTGTAGACCTTCTCCAGGCTGGAGGCGCTCTCGGCACTGAAGAACGTGCCGCCGGTCTCGTCAGCGATCTGCTTCAGCGACGGCTTGTCTACCGGGACCGGGATCGTTTCGCCGTCCTGCTTGATCGTCGCGCCTTCGGTGCCAAACGCGATAGTGGACACCGGGATCTTGGCCTTCTTGGCCGCCGCGATGGCCGTGCTGTTGTCGCGGCCGACTGTGCGCAGACCATCCGATAGCAGCACGATTCGGGCGGGCGCCGGCTTGCCGTCCGAGGACTTCGTGCTCTTCTCGAAGTTCTGGATCGCCCCGAGGCAAGAGAATATAGCCTCGCCGGTCGCCGTCGCTTGGTCCAGCTTGAGGTTGTCGATCGAGTTCTTGACCGCATTGCGGTCAATCGTTGGCGGTTGCAGAACGTTGGCCGAACCGGCGAACGCCACCAGGCCGAGGTTGATACCGGCGGGCAGCTTGTCGACAAAATTCTTCGCCGACTTCTTCATGGACTCGAATCGGGACGGTTTGACGTCGGTCGCCTTCATCGACAGCGATACGTCGAGCGCCATACAGATCGTGGCGCGGTTGCGCGGCACCTGTACCTCCGACGCGGGGACCGCCATCGCCATGGAGGTGAAGCCAAGCCCCACGACCAACAGCGCGAACGCGATATGACGCCGCCAGCCGGGCCGCTTGGGCGCGACTTTGGCGAGCATGTCGACGTTGGTGAAGCGTGCCGCGTAGTTCTTCCTGCGCAACTGCAGCAGCAGATAGATGCCAATCAGTGCCAGCACGCATAGCAACAACAGCAACCAGATGGGTGAGAGAAACTTCAACGCAGTACGCCTCCTGCCGCGCCCCGGCGTCGGTTGGAGACGTAACGCATCACGTCGAGAAGCCAGTCACGGTCGGTACGCAGCCGCAGGTGGCCGGCGCCGGCGCGGCGTAGCGCCGTCGCGATCTGGGCGCGTTGCTGCTGCGCTTCCTGTGCGTATCTCTCACGAGTGTCACTGCTTGCGGTCTGGACTTCCAACGTCGCTCCAGTTTCAGGGTCGCGCAGGGTGACCAGGCCGATATTGGGCAGGGCCAGTTCGCGGGGATCGACGATCTCGACGCCGACGATGTCGTGGCGCTCTTGGAGCCCGCGCAGCGGTCTCGGCCACGTCGACGCACCGAGGAAGTCGCTAATGACTACCAGCAGCCCGCGGCGCCGCTGCGGCCGACGTAGTTCCTCGAGCGCGGCACCAAGGTCACCGCGATTACCCTCTCGTGCTCGTGGCGTCTCGATGAATTTGCGGATCAGCCAGTCGCCATGCGCCTTGCCGGCGACGGCGGGGACGCGAATAGTGTCCTCGCCGGTCGTGATGATCGCACCAATTCGGTTGCCGCCATGTTGGGTGAGGTAGACGAACGCCGCGGCGGCGGCAACGGCAAGGTCGCGCTTTTCGCAGTCCGCGGTACCGAAGTCGAGGCTGGCCGACAAATCGGCAACGATCCACGTCTCTAGCTCACGATCGGCGATGGTTTCGCGTATGTGCGGCGTCGTCGTACGCGCGGTGACAAACCAGTCCATTCGGCGTACGTCGTCACCCGCGTGATAAAGGCGTGACTCGCCGGCCTCACTCCCTGGCCCGGGAACGAGCCCAATGTGATTGCCGAACAGCAAGCCGTCAAGCTTCTGCTTGACGGTCATCTCGAGCTTGCGCAGCACGACCTCGGTCGAGTCGCTCTTAAGGCTCGGAGGTGGCCCGGCAATTGAACTCATGCCGTGCGTTCACCTTGAGACGGGTTCTGGCCCTGCGACATCTGGACCGGTCGAGCCTGCGGCGGCCGTGGCGGCATCCCCTGCTGCCCGCCCATCGGACGGGCCGAGACCTGAGGTACCGGTACGGCCGACAAGATCCGCTTGACGATGTGATCGGCCGGTACGGCGTCCGCAAGTGCGTCGTACGACAACACGAGGCGATGCCGCAACACATCGCCGGCGATGTCGAGAACGTCCTGGGGCAGCACATAGTCCCGCCCCCGGACGAGCGCCATTGCGCGCGCGGCGGCGACGAGCCCCAGCGACGCGCGCGGGCTGGCGCCGTACGAGACCCACTGGTCGACATCCTGCAGACCGAGATCCTTTGGCGTGCGGGTCGCGAACACCACCCGGACGATGTAGTCAACCAGGGCATGGTGCACGAACACCTTGCCGGCCTGCGCCTGCAAGTCCATGAGCTCGTCGGTCGTCATGACCGTCTCGGCCGTCGGCGGCTCGACACCCATCCGGTAGATGATCTCGCGCTCTTCCTCAACAGTCGGATAGTCGACGTTGATCTTCATAAGGAAACGGTCGCGCTGTGCCTCAGGGAGCGGGTAGACGCCCTCGGACTCGATCGGGTTCTGGGTCGCCATGACCAGGAAGGGTGACGGCATGTGATGGGTGACGCCACCGATGGACACGTGCTTCTCGGCCATCACCTCGAGCAGCGCGGACTGCACCTTCGCCGGCGCCCGGTTGATTTCGTCGGTGAGCACAAAGTTGGCGAACACCGGGCCAAGCTCCGTATCGAACGCATCAGATCCGGGCTTGTAGATCCGGGTCCCGACGATGTCCGCAGGCACCAAGTCCGGAGTGAACTGCAACCGAGCAAACGTGCCACCGACGGTGCGCGCCAACGTCTCGACGGCGAGCGTCTTCGCGACGCCAGGCACGCCTTCGAGCAGAATATGGCCCTTGGCCAGCAGGCTGACCAGCATTCGCTCGACCATCCGGTCCTGGCCGACGATGACCTTCTTGATCTCGAGCATCGCGCGCTCGAGCGAGTTTGCAGTGCGGGCAGGGGTAGGGTGGCTCACCCATTCCTCCTCAGTTTGGGGACATCGTCGTGCGGCGATGGCGTGACGGCGCTTTGTTGGCAGCAAATATTTTGCAGGTCGGTATGCATCTGGTACTCAGCAAGCATATGGGTTTTCGTGGCCTTCGGACCGACTCATACCAGGATCGGTTCCGCCCGACCGGGTTTTCCTCGTCACGCCAAAACGCTCCCTGTGAAGCCGCTGTAGGCGACACAAGGAGCATCGAGGTCGATCGGAGTTATAGGGCCTGAGTTAGGTGCCGGGGCGGGTCGCGCCGACGTAGTCCGAAGTCCAGATCTTCGAGATCTTTACGACGTCCCCACTTTGCGGTGCCTGGACGACTTGTCCGTTGCCAATATAGATCGCGACGTGGTGAATTCCGTAGATGCCCCAGAACAGCAGATCGCCGGGCATCAACTGGCTAAGCGACGGGTGCACGCTGCCGGACTTGTACTGATAGCCGGAGTAGTGCGACAGCGATACTCCCGCTTGCGCCCACGCGTACAACGCCAGTCCGGAGCAGTCGAAACCGATCTTGTTGTAGTCACCGTACGAATCGGCCACGCCGCCGTCAGAGACACCGCGCGAGGGTCCGCTGGCCGTACCCCCGCCCCACGCGTAAATCGTGCCAAGCCACTGCAACGCCGCATTGGCTGCTGCCTGACCTTTACCTGGGCTCCATCCGCCGCCCCCATAACTGACCGACGGACTGCTGGCCGGCTTGTAGGACGGCCCGCTCGACGGCTTCGGCTGCTTCGCCGCTTGAGCCTGAGCCTGAGCCTGAGCCTGAGCCGCGGACTTAGCCTGCGCGGCAGCCTGGGCGGCCGCTGCTGCCGCAGCGGCTGCGGCAGCCGCCTCCTCGGCTTTCTTCTGTTCCAGCCACGAGTTGTACTGAGCACGCTGACCCTGCAGGTCGGCCAACTGCGCTTGGGCGGCCTGAAGCGCGGCTTCGGTCTGCGCCTTGCTCGCCTGGGCCTGCTGCATCGCCGCCGCCGACTGCGCCACCGATGACTCCGCGTCCTGCTTGGCCTGCTTGGCGTTGGCCTCTGCAATGGTCATCTCGATCACGGCCTGGCGCGCCGCCGAGTCAGCGTTCGCCTTGGCGACCTTGGCGACCTTGAGCCCGTCTAACACCTGGTTGTTCTGGGCACCGATCGCATCGAGGAAGCCAGCCTGTTCGACCAGCTGGGACGGGCCATCGGCATCGAGAAGTACAAGACTGCTGTCGAGTGTGCTGCCGTGGATATAGCTGGACCGCGCAAACGCGGAGACCTGCGCCGTCGCGGAATCTACTTGCGCATTAGCGGTCTGTACGTCTGTCGCGGTCTGTGCGGCCTTGTCCTTGGCCATCTGTACGTCAACTATGGCCTTGTTGTAGAGCTCCTGAGCAACTTGCAGCTGCGACTGCATCTGAGCCAGCTGCGCCTGCGCCTGCGCGAGTTGCGCGGATAGCTGCTCCACCTGACTGGCGACCGCAGATTTCTGCGCGGCGGCACCGTTGAGCTGGCTGTCGGATGGGTTTGGCGGCGGCGGCGGCAATGCCGAGGCCGGTGCGGCGACCGCCAAGAACATTGCACCCGCGATGGAGCTCGCGATCGCCGCGACTATGCGTCGGCGTACTACGCGCCGGCGGCTAGGGCTACGTCGTGACAAGTGGAAACCTTTCCGAGCCAAGCTGCGGCCCGTGACACGTGTTCACCCGCGGGAAGAGCGAGCACAGGTGACCTTGCCACTTGCGCACCAATAACACCAGTAGTTTCATTCAATAACTACCGACACGTGTGATTCATCTATCACTTTTGGCGCATAAATAACGGGTGTCCCAACGCTGTCATGCGTCGGGACACCCGTCTAATAGATAGGTTTGGTTTGAGCGCTAGTTGATCTGGCGTTCGCGGCCTTCCCAGAACGGCTGCCGGAGCTTGAACTTTTGGATCTTCCCGGTCGCGGTGCGCGGGATTTCCTCGCGGAACTCCACGGTCGTTGGTGCTTTATAGCCGGCCAGCAGCTTCTTGCAATGCGCGATGATGTCCGCCTCCGTAACCTCGGCGCCCGGATTAACGACCACCAGCGCTTTGATCGTCTCGCCCCATTTCTCATCAGGTACGCCGATCACGGCGACCTCTGCGACGGCGGGGTGTGAGAACAGCGCGTCCTCGACCTCGAGCGATGAGACGTTCTCGCCACCGGTGATGATGATGTCTTTCTTGCGGTCGGCGATTGTGATGTAGCCGTCGTCGCCGATCGACCCGCCGTCGCCGGTGTGGAACCAACCGCCTTCAAGCGCCTCGTCGGTCGCCACCGGGTTTTCCCAATAGTGATCGAGGCAGACATTCGAGCGGACATAGACCTCGCCGTCCTCGGCCGTCGTAAAGCTGGTGCCAAGCGTCGGCGCCCCGGCCCGACCGAGCAGCTTCGCGCGCTCCTCGGGCGACTTGTCCAAATCCTCTTTGCGGGTCCTGTTGACCGTGATCAACGGTGAGGTTTCCGTCAGCCCGTAAATCTGGTTGAACTCCCAGCCGAGCTCCTCGTCCACTCGCTGGATTGTCTTGGTCGGCGGCGCCGCACCGGCCACGATGATCCGCGTCGTGCCCGAGCCGGGCACCTGTCCAGCCTCGCAGTCAGCGGCCGCATCGAGAGTCATATTCCAGACGGCAGGGGCGCCCGCCAGCAGCGTGACACCGTGCTGTTGGACTCGGCGCAGGATTTCGGCTCCGTCGATCTTCCGTATGACGACCTGGGGTACGCCGAACGCCGTGGTAGCAAATGGCAGGCCCCAGCCGTTGCAGTGAAACATCGGCAGCGTGTGCATATATACATCGCGATCGGTTATGCCCATGTGCATGGCAAACGTCACCGCGTTGACCCACAACGACCGATGCGTCTGTACGACGCCCTTCGGGTTTGCCGTCGTCCCACTGGTGTAGTTGATGGTCGCGAACGCGTCCTCGTCGACGTTGCGCCACGGGCGTGGTTCGGTGTCAAACCGCAGCAGCGCGTCGTCGCTTTCCTTGCCGACGACGAACTTGTGCGGCGCCGTAACGCCCTTGAGCGATTCGGCAATCTCCTCGTCAACGAGCAGGACCGAGCAGCCGCTGTGTTCGACGATGAACTGCACCTCATCGGGGCGCAGCCGGAAGTTGATCGGCACGAAGATCCGGCCGCTGGTGGGGACGGCGAAGAACAGTTCGAAGAGCCGCCCGGCGTTGTGGCTGACGATGCCTACGCGCTCACCTTCCCCGATTCCGAGCTCGTCGAGCCCGGCTTGGATTGCCCGGGCACGGCGAGCGAGCTCGCCGTACGTCACATTCAGCGGCGCTGCCGGCTGATCCGGTTCGTCGATGATCGCGGGACGGTCGCGATAGATGGACTCCGCGCGATCGATGAAGTTAGCGAGAGTAAGTGGTGTGCGCATGGGACCTCCGTGGGCAAGTTACTTAGCCCACACGTTAGTGGACCGGTGCAGTGTTCTCGATCCCTACCGTCTCATTGACATTGAGATGTGCCCTGCCAGCGCACGAACGGGCCCGTACTCGGACGTATGCCTGCCAAACGGTGATGATCGCGACGGCGTATGCGATCCCCGCGAGTACGTCGATCACATAGTGCTCGCCGGAATACACCAGCGCCAAGCCCATCGCCAGCGGATAGAGACAGAGCAAGACCCGCCGCCACCACGGAGCGCGGATCATGAAAAACCCGACGGCGAGAGCGGCGAAGCCGGTGTGCAGCGACGGCATGGCGGCCACGTCGTTGGCGAGGGTCTGGCCGGTGTCCAGCACATGGCGAGCCACCGTCAGTCCGAGATAATTCCAGCCCAAACCGGAAATGCGGTGCACGTTGTGCAGCAGACCTGCCTCTCCGGCGTACCAGGGCGGCGCCATCGGGTAGAGGATGTAGGTCGCCAAGCCGGCCAGCGCCATAGCGAGCACGACGGCGATCCAGGACCTGAACCGGTCCCGGTTACGGATCCAAAGGACGATCGCGATGAGCGGTGTCGTGAAGAAGTGGCTCAGGTAGACAAGAGTGACGAGCACGTCGTACCAATGTGCATAGCCCGGCGTGTAGAAGTGCGCCTGCAGCCATTCCGTCGGGACGCCGCCAAACATCAACCGATCTGCCGCAATCGGCTCGGTCACGTGGGTCGGCATACCGAGCGTATCGGCCAGCCCCCGCGTGTAGTCGTACAAGAACAGGACGGCGGTGAAGGGGATCCAGTCGAGCAGAATTCGCAGAAAGTATCGGAACCCGCGACCGAAGGAGTAGACGGTCAGGCCCGACAGAACCCAGAGAGTGATTCCAAGGCGATCAAGCGGCACGCCGTACACGATGATCGACACAACCAAAACGAATGCGTACGCCAGCAGTAGCCCATATCGCGTATGGCGCACGAGCATCTCTCGCTGACGCTGAATCCCATCGATGGTGGCGCTCCCCGTTGGCGTATTTGGACAACCATCCGTACGGCGACTTCCCCGGGCAGAGCCCGCCGCGCCTGAAAGACCTAATAGACCCTAGGCTCGTGGTCGCAGAAATCATATATAGCGGTCGCACGCGCCTCGCATCGCCGCAGGTAGGCAGCAGCGCTGTGGCTGGTTAGACACGCCCCACTCCGGTGTTTGATCGCGGTATAGGGGAAGATGAGCAGGGGCGCATATGCGCTAAAAGTGAATGGTGTGAGGAGATCGCAGTGACCAACGCGAGCAAGGACAGCTTCGGCGCGAAATCGACGTTGTCGGTTGATAACGCCGACTACGAGATTTTTGAGCTAAGCGCCGTCAAGGGGTCCGAAAAGCTCCCATATAGCTTGAAGGTACTGCTTGAAAATCTACTTCGCACTGAGGACGGGAAAAACGTCACGGCGGAGCAGATCCAGGCCATCAGCCAGTGGGACCCAGCGGCTGAGCCGGACACCGAGATTCAGTTCACGCCAGCGCGTGTGATCATGCAGGACTTCACGGGAGTTCCGTGCGTCGTCGACCTTGCCACGATGCGCGAGGCCGTCGGCGAACTCGGCGGCGACACGTCCAAGATCAACCCCCTGGCCCCTTCCGAGCTTGTCATCGACCACTCGGTCATCGCCGATGTATTCGGGCGCGCAAACGCCTTCGAGGCCAACGTTGACCTTGAGTACCAGCGCAACAAGGAGCGCTACCAGTTCCTGCGGTGGGGCCAGAGCGCGTTTGACGAGTTCAAGGTTGTCCCGCCGGGCACCGGCATCGTGCACCAGGTCAACATCGAGCACTTGGCGCGCACGGTCTTCGCGCGCAACGGCCAGGCCTACCCGGACACGCTCGTCGGCACCGACTCGCACACGACGATGGTCAACGGTCTCGGCGTACTTGGCTGGGGTGTCGGCGGTATCGAGGCCGAAGCCGCAATGCTCGGCCAGCCGGTCAGCATGCTGATCCCCCGCGTCGTCGGCTTTAAGCTCAGCGGTGAGCTGCCCGACGGCGCTACCGCGACCGACCTGGTTCTCACGATCACCGAGATGCTGCGCGACCACGGCGTCGTCGGCAAGTTCGTCGAGTTCTACGGCGAAGGCGTCGGCGCCGTCACGCTCGCCAATCGCGCGACCATCGGCAACATGAGCCCCGAGTTCGGTTCCACCGCCGCGATCTTCCCCATCGACGACGAGACGATCCGCTACCTCACCTTCACCGGACGCTCGCCCGAGCACGTGGCGCTGGTCGAGGCGTACGCCAAGCACCAGGGACTCTGGCATGACACGGCTAAGGAGCCGACCTACTCCGAATACCTCGAGCTGGATCTCGGCGCAGTCGTACCGTCGATTGCCGGCCCAAAGCGTCCGCAGGACCGCATCGCACTCAGCAACGCCAAGAACTCCTTCCGCGAGGTACTTCCGGCGTACGTCGACCACCGCGAAGGCGACTCGACACTTGGCGACAGCTTCCCGGCCAGCGATCCACCGACCCCCGACAGCAAGCAAGAGGGCAACGGTAAGGCCAGCCACGAAGGCAGCACCACGACCCGCATCTCACGGCCGACGAAGGTCACGTTGGAAGACGGCACCGAAACGGAGATCGACCATGGTGCCGTGGTCATCGCTGCCATCACCTCATGCACGAACACCTCGAATCCGTCGGTCATGCTGGCCGCTGCACTGCTGGCTAAGAAAGCCGTCGACCGCGGCCTGAACCGCAAGCCATGGGTCAAGACCACGCTCGCGCCCGGGTCCAAGGTGGTCATGGACTACTACGAGCGCGCCGGCCTCACGCCGTACCTCGAGAAACTCGGCTTCTACCTCGTCGGCTACGGCTGCACGACCTGCATCGGCAACTCCGGTCCGCTTCCCGAGGCTGTCTCGGCAGCGGTCAACGAGGCCGATCTGTCGGTCACCTCGGTGTTGTCGGGCAACCGTAACTTCGAGGGCCGGATCAACCCGGACGTCAAGATGAACTACCTGGCCTCGCCGCCGCTGGTCGTCGCGTACGCGATCGCCGGCACGATGGATCTCGATCTGACGACCGAACCGCTCGGCACCGACACCGACGGCAAGCCGGTGTTCCTGCACGACATCTGGCCATCACCGCAAGAAGTGCAGACGGTCATGGACCAGGCCATCAGCTCGCAGATGTTCTCTACGGACTACGCCGACGTATTCGCTGGCGACGAGCGGTGGCAGTCGCTGCCTACCCCGACCGGTGACATCTTCGAATGGGACGCGGATTCGACGTATGTCCGCCGCCCGCCGTACTTCGAAGGCATGCCAGAAAAGCCCGCGCCGGTGGAGGACATCAGTGGAGCTCGCGTCCTCTTGCTGCTGGGCGACTCGGTGACCACCGACCACATCTCGCCTGCCGGCGCCATCAAGGGCGACTCCCCTGCCGGTAAGTACCTGCAGGAGCACGGCGTCAAGCGGGTCGACTTCAACAGCTACGGCTCGCGCCGCGGCAATCACGAAGTCATGATTCGCGGCACGTTCGGCAATATTCGCCTGCGCAACGAGCTGCTGGACAACGTGCAGGGCGGATTCACCCGCAATTGGTTGGCCGATGGTGAGCAGACGACGATCTACGAGGCCTCCGAGGCGTACGCCGCGGCCGGCGTGCCGCTGGTCATCCTGGCCGGCAAGGAATACGGCTCCGGCTCGTCCCGCGACTGGGCGGCCAAAGGTACGGCACTGCTGGGCGTCAAGGCAGTCGTCGCCGAGTCGTACGAGCGCATCCACCGCTCCAACTTGATCGGGATGGGCGTGCTGCCACTGCAGTACGCCGAGGGCCAGAATGCCCAATCGCTTGGTCTGAAGGGTGACGAAGAGTTCGCGATCAGCGGGGTCACAGCACTCAACGACGGTTCGATTCCGCGCACGGTCAAGGTGACCGCGGGCGACACATCGTTCGACGCCGTCGTACGCATCGACACCCCTGGAGAAGCCGACTACTTCCGTCACGGCGGCATCTTGCAGTACGTGTTGCGTTCGCTGTTGACGAAGTAGCGTCCGTCAGCGGTTGGCGACGCACTGGGTTGTCCTTATCGGCGGGCTCGTCGTCTTGGCGGGCTCCGTCGTGCAGGGCAGCGTCGGCCTGGGCATCTCGCAGGTGGCCGCACCGATACTGATGATCATCGACCCCGGCTTGATGCCGGGGTCGATGATTTTGGTAGCTGCGCTTCTTCCGGTCATCACGCTCATCCGGGAACACTCGGACATCGACTGGATCGGCCTGGCCTGGGCGTTTCCGGGACGGCTGATCGGTACGGCGCTGGGCGGCTGGCTGGTGGTCGTGGTCAGCTCCGACGTACTCGGATTCGTGCTCGCGACGATGGTGCTCGCGGCCGCCCTCGTAAGCCTGGTCCACTGGCGCCCGAGGCCACGGCCGGGAAACCTGCTCGCCGCCGGGTTCGTGAGCGGGGTCGGCGCCACCGCCACGTCAATCGGCGGCCCGCCGATCGCGCTGGTCTACCAAAACCAGCATCCGGCCGTCGTACGCTCCACGCTCGCGGTGTACTTCCTAGTGGGCAACATCTTTTCGATCGGCGCCCTTCTGGCGGTCGGTCACCTTACCGCCCGACAAGGACAGTTCGCACTTATCTTCCTGCCTTTTGTGATCGCCGGCTTCGCACTCGCGGTCTGGCTGCGGCGCTATCTCGACCTCAACAAGACGCGGGCGGCTGTACTGGGGCTGTCGGTGATCTCGTCGCTGGTACTCATTATCCGAGCCGTGACCTAACCGCCGTCGCGGCCCGCCGCTGCTAGTTTTGTAGTCAACGACCGCTGCGCCGCTTGGCGCCTATCTGGAGGACGCAGCCACAGTCATGCGATCGGCCACCCGACCAACGACGCCCCGAGACGAACCTTCGCCGCGAATCTCGCGCGCGATGCGGGAGCGCATCGAACACGTCAGCCAGAGCCCCGATCGCAGTCGTTCGGACATCGTCATCTGGTTGTGCAGCGTCGTACTTCTCGTTGGGGTCATCGCCGTACTCAATCTGGGCGAGGTCCGCAATCTAGGCGCGCGCGTCCGGCTGCTGGGAGGTGCCCCGGGTGCGATACCTGCCGCGCCGACTCCGACAGCCATCGTGGCCATCATCGTCGCGGCGTTGATTGCGGTTGGACTGATCAGCGCTCGATCGAGCATCACTCGGCTGCCGTGGCCGTGGATGCAAACAGTGACGACGGGCGCAACGTTCGGTTGGACTATGTCGCTGGCCGTCGTACGGGCATTTCCCGATACCGGCGGGACTGCCGCGACGTACGCTGGCCAGCGATTTATTGACCTGCTGGAGTCGGCAGAAGGCGGGTCGCGCTGGCTTTCGCTCGCGATCGTTGCCGCGCTGGCCGCGATAGCAACCGGATTCCTCAACGCAGGCATGCAATCGTTGTGCGGATCGGCGCAGGCACGGCGATTCAGCATCGTAATCGCGTTATCACCGCTTGCCGCGTGGTACGCCGAAGGCTCTACCGTGCTGATGGTTGTGCTGGTAAGCGCCACACTCGGCCTGGCCGCGATGGCTAGCGAGCGGGGCCGCGGCTTGGGCTGGTCGACCAGCCTGGGCGTCGTCGCCGGGCTGCTGCTGTGCTGCGCCACGCTCGCCCAGTTCGAGGGAGCGGCGGCCGGCGTCGGCGTACTGTGCATCTTCTTCCTACGCCGCCGCTCGCTGATGATCTTGGTTGCCGCGATCGGGCTGGCGATCGGTCTGGTCGTCGCCTTCGTCGCCGGTTGGTCGTGGACTCGCGAGCTGAGCGACGCCTCTCGCCTGTCGCAGCGGCAGATCGGCGTGTACGCCGCGCTCATCGTCGTCTCCGCGATCCTGGTGTTCGCCAGTTCGGGCGCGACAATGGTCGCGTCCTGGCGCAAGCTTCGCTGCACGCCTGCGTGGCCGCTGATGTTGACTGGCCTGGCGGGCCTCGTATTCACCTTCGCCGCGCGCACGTTCACCGGGTCGGTGATGGGCGCGATAGCACCGTGGATCGCGCTGTTGATGGTCGCGGCGGTCGCCCCACGAATCCAGGGCGGCACGCCGCGCGGTCCGGCGGTCGGTGTCGCCGCCGCTTCGGCGGTAGCCGCTCTCGCCTGGACCGCCTTCATGTCCAGCTGACGTCTCTTTAAGCGAGGGCGACGAGGTCCGTCAGGTCCGGCGACCAGTTGTCCTCCACGCCGTCCGGCAGCATGATGACCTTCTCCGGCTGCAGTGCCTGGACGGCGCCTTCGTCGTGAGTCACCAGGATGACGGCGCCAGTGTAAGTCTTCAGCGCGTCGAGTACCTGTTCGCGCGAGACGGGATCAAGGTTGTTCGTGGGCTCGTCGAGCAACAACACATTGGCCCCGCTGCTGACCAGGCTGGCCAACGCGAGGCGGGTCTTCTCACCGCCGGATAACGTGCCGGCCGGCTGGTCAACACTGTCCCCAGAGAACAAGAAAGCGCCGAGAATCTTCCTTACGTCGGCGGCCGCGGCGTCCGGCGACGCGGACGAGATATTCTGCAGGACGGTGCGCTCGGGGTCGATCAGGTCGTGCTCTTGGGCGAAGTAACCCATCCGCAGGCCGTGGCCCGGTACGACGCGTCCGGTATCCGGCGTCTCGACACCGAACAGCAGCCGCAGCAGCGTTGTCTTGCCGGCCCCGTTGAGGCCGAGTACGACGACTCGCGCGCCGCGGTCGATTGCCAGATCGACGCCGGCGAAAATCTCCAGCGAACCATAGGACTTTGACAGGCCCTCCGCCATGAGCGGTGTCCGCCCGGCCGGCACCGGCGTCGGGAATTTGACCCGTGCAACCCGGTCGTGCTGCGCTTCGGGTTCGAGGTTTTGCAACAATGCCTCGGCGCGGCGCGCCATATTCTGCGCGGCCACGGCCTTAGTCGCCTTCGCGCGCATCTTGTCCGCCTGGGTCATGAGCACGCCGGCCTTCTTTTCGGCATTCGCGCGCTCACGGCGGCGGCGCTTCTCGTCGACCTCGCGCTGTTTCAGGTAGTCCTTCCATCCCACGTTGTAGATATCGAGGACGGCGCGGTTAGCGTCGAGATACCAGACCTTGTTGACGACAGCCTCGAGTAGCTCGACGTCGTGGCTGATCACGATCAGTCCCCCGTCGTGCCGTTTGAGGAAGTCGCGCAGCCAGCCGATTGAGTCGGCGTCAAGGTGGTTGGTCGGCTCGTCAAGCAGGAGTGTCTCTGCGTCCGAGAACAGGATCCGGGCAAGCTCCACCCGCCGACGTTGACCACCGGACAGCGTTTCGAGCTGCTGAGCAAGAACACGATCAGGCAATCCGAGATTTGAGCAAATCCGGGCCGCTTCACTCTCGGCTGAGTACCCGCCGTTGGCGGCGAACTGGTCCTCGAGATTGGAGTATCGCTTGATCAGCCGGTCGCGTTCCTCGCCATCGGTGGCGGCCATCTTCTCCTGCATCGCGGCCATCGAATGGATAAGTACGTCGAGCCCGCGGGCGGAGAGCACCCGGTCGGCCGCGGTGACAGTCAGGTCGCCGCTCTTCGGGTCCTGTGGAAGATACCCAACCGAACCCTTCGCCTCAACCTGGCCGTTGGCCGGCAGCGTCTCACCGGCAAGCACCTTGAGGCTGGTGGTCTTTCCGGCACCATTACGCCCCACCAGCCCGATCCGGTCTCCCTGCTGGACACGCATGGTCGCGTCGGAGATCAGGATGCGTGCGCCGGCGCGCAGCTCAAGCTTTTCGGCGGTAATCAACGGTGATGGGTCCTCTTCGTAGGCAAACTCCTCAAGTTTACCCGCCTTGCCAAGAAGTTTTCGGGTCGGCGAGGGTGACTCTCGACTAGTCGGGCGCCCGCTCAGTAAGCGACCGGGCCGCCACGCTGCCGATCTGCGCAAGCGCACCGGCCGGCAGCGCCACGGCGCCGTTATCGATGAGTACGTCGACCAATGCCTTCACCTGATGCAGGTATGCCGCTCGTTCCGCCTCGGTCGTTGCACCCTCGGCGTGCCGCAGCAGCTTCGATGCCTGCGCGAGCCTGCGAGCATCTACCGGGTCGAGGTATGACGTGCCCCGCTGCTTCGCGTGACGCTCCGCCGCCGCCCACGCCCTGGCGAGCGCGGCGACCCGCTGCCCGTATGCGGTCTCGGTGGGTTGGTCGTCGGGGTACGACTCGGTGCGCAGCGAACCTGCCGCGTGGAGCGCGTCGAAGAAGTCGGCGGTCGGCTCTTGGGTGAGATCGGTAATGGCCGGGTAACGCATGACGACGTGCGGATCGGTCTCATA
This sequence comes from Antricoccus suffuscus, assembly GCF_003003235.1. Taxonomy (NCBI): domain Bacteria; kingdom Bacillati; phylum Actinomycetota; class Actinomycetes; order Geodermatophilales; family Antricoccaceae; genus Antricoccus; species Antricoccus suffuscus. The sequence continues at coordinate 465,639 of NZ_PVUE01000002.1, read as the reverse complement.
CGGCAGATAGCTGAGCAAGATCGCCTCGTGCCGCGCAACATCCGCGTCCCACGTACGCCGCCGCGCACTTTTTGTATCCACCTGGATCGGCCGAGCGGCCAGCGGCCGAGGCGGTGCGGGCCGCCGGATCGAATCCGTTTCCACGGTCGCCGACTTCCGCTCCGCGCCGAGAATGTACGCCGCCGCGCATAGGCTCAGCAACACGGCGAGGGCGGCATTAGTGAAGAAACTGCCTGTGCCGTAGAGCATCCAGAGCGCGACCCCTCCGGTGGCCACCCCGGCGCACAGCACCGCCCGCACCGCTTGAGGGATGCCACGCTCAGGGTTGTGTCGATCCCACCCCACCCGTAGGCACCCCCTTCTGCGCACGTCCACGCTCGGTTGCCGCGCGTTCCCGGACACACTTTATGTCACGCTCCGCGTCGTCCGTCACCACTGAGGCCAGGGTAATCTGACACTCCGCCGATGCAAGGAAAACATGACCGACCAGCATTCTCGACGCGATATCGCACGTTGGGCGGCCTGCGGCGTCGGCGTTGGAGTCTCAACTTTCGCCGTACTTCGCTTTGTTTCGGACAATCGAAGCGTCGTCGGGGCGGTGATAGGCCTTATCGTCGCCGCGATCGCGGTCGGCGCATGGCGAAGTTTGGGCCCGAGCGATTCCATGTCGCGACTGCGCCACGCAGATCGACGCGCCCGCCGCACCGGAGCACTCGCCTTCGGTTGCGCTCTCGCGATCAGCGGTACGGCAGTAGCGACCTCGCTTCCCAAGCTTACGATTCCGAGCGCATCGCCGTCTGTTCATGGCGCGAACGATCAGGCTCACGTCGGCCTTGCGGAGCAGGCAGATACGTGGCTGAAAAACCTGCTAGCCAAAGCCGAGTCCGTTCAGCCTGGGAGTACGAAGCACGTCTACTCGATCTCGGCCGACAACGTGAGCGTCGTCCTCCTCGTCTACGACCCGGTGTCCGGCCTGTGCACGGGATTCGCCGAGAACGCCAAGGGCGAGATCGAACCGACCGGAAGCTCGGTGGACGACTCAGTCGCGGCCCGGACGTTCTCGATCGACGAATTACAGGTCTCCAGCCTCACGTCGGTCTACCAAGACGTGCTCGCCACCACCAAGACGTACCCTGCGACGCAGGACAAGCTCGACATCGTCTCCCCCATCAGCGGCGCGCCGCCGGTCATCAATGTCACCCTCGGATTTGGCACCGGCACCGAGCAGCGGATCCAGGCCAACGCAACGGGCAGCATCGCCGTCCCGTTCGACCCGAGCGGCACCTCCACGGCGTACAACGTCGCGAAGTCTCTGCTCGTGTCGGTTGGTGTGGGTAGCTACGAGCCGGTGGTGGGCAGGCTCGTCGTACAAGGGTCGGCGGATGGCACGGTGCCACTCGGTGAGAGCCCGATCAGCGCCACCGGCGGCATCCTCCTCGAGGTGACTAAGGCCGGCCCCGAAGGTCGTCCCGCAACTATTTACCAGGCGCCGGGCGCGTTCCCAGTCGTGCTCTACAAGGACGCCTCGACCACGCCCGCCGACGCCGTATTCGCGCTCGACGACTTCGGCCCCGAGCAGATGCATCTGGCCGTTGACGACTGCGCGAAGCGGGTCGGCGGCAACGACTCGGATATGCGCACGGTGGCGTTACAGATGGGAAGTACGACGGTCAACGGCCAGGATCGGCTCGCCGTTCAAATCCAGCTCGGCACTAAGCCGGGGTCGTACGCGATCTACGACAAGGCGGGGAGTCTCCTGCAGATCGGACCGTGACCTCAACGGGTGGTTTATCGGGCCGGGCTGGTAGAGCGGTTCAGGCGCTGGCGTCCCGTACGACGATCAGCGTGTCACCTTTTGCCAGCGCACTCACCTCGTCGTCGAAGAACCGGTAGACCTTGCCGGCGCGTTTGACGCCCATCACCTGGTCGCTCACCCACTTCGGCGATCGTCCGATCTCATCGTCGATCACGTCGCGTTCGGTGACTTCCATCCCGTCACCAGAGCTCAGCAGGTCTTCGAGCACCTCGCCAAGAGCCGGGCTGAGCGTCGACAGCCCGAGCAGCCTGCCGACGGCCTCGGACGAAGTCACCGTCGAGTCGGCGCCGCTTTGCCGGACGAGCGCGGCGTTTTGCTCTTCGCGCACCGCCACCACGATGTAGGCCTTGGAGTTGAGCTGCCGCGCGGTCAAGGTAGCGAGCACCGCGGAGTCATCGCGATCCGCGGTGATGATGATCTGCTTGGCCAGCGACGCCTCGGCCCGCGCGAGCACTTCGCGCCGAGTGGCATCCCCGACGATCCCAGCGAGGCCGTCGGCCTGCGCATCGGCAATCGCCGTCGGGCTTGAATCGATGACAATGATCTGGTCCGCGGTGATGTCATGGGTTTTAAGCGTCTCGACCGCGCTCCTGCCCTTTGTTCCATAACCGACGATCAGGACATGGTTGCGCATTTTGTTCCTCCATCGGGCGGCGCGAATTCGCTCGCGACCTTGGGTGGCGAGGACTTCGAGGGTCGTGCCGATCAACAGAATTAGGAAGATGATGCGCAGCGGTGTCACGATGACGGCGTTGACCAGCCGGGCACTGACCGAGACCGGCGTGATGTCGCCGTACCCGGTCGTCGTGATCGTCACCGTCGTGTAGTAGATACAGTCGAGCAACGACATCGACCCGTCCGCCGAGTCGTTGTAGCCCCGCCGATCGATGTACACCAGGACGATCATCGCGATCATCAGCCCGAATGCCGCGCCGACGCGTAAGCCCAAAGCGCGCACCGGGGATACGGTGCGCGCTGGGAGTTTCAGTCGTGAATCTTGGTCCATTGGCGGAGTCCGACCGGGGGCCGGCGGTTAAATGTTGAAGCCAAGTGCGCGAAGCTGCTCGCGCCCGTCATCGGTGATCTTGTCCATGCTCCACGGTGGCATCCAGACCCAGTTGATTTTGGCGTCCGCGCACAGGCCCGCACCTGGACCGCCGGTCAAGGCCTGCATCGTCTGGTCCTCGATGACGTCGGTCAGCGGACAGGCCGCGGAGGTGAGGGTCATGTCGATCGTGGCCACGTTGGCTTCATCGACGTTGAGTCCGTAGACCAGGCCAAGGTCGACGACGTTGATGCCGAGCTCAGGATCAACAACGTCGCGCATCGCCTCCTCGACATCGTCGATAGACGCGACAGCGACGGCACCGCCGGGAGCGGCGGTCTCTTCGGTGTTATCTGCGGTCTTCTCAGACACATCGTTCTGGGACATATCGCTACTTTCCTTCCGGTGCAAGTGCACCTGTTTGAGCCGTGGCGTCCTTAAATGCCATCCACCCTAGAAGAGCACACTTCACCCGGGCGGGAAACTTTGCAACACCTGCGAACGCTACAGCGTCGTCGAGTACATCCTCATCCGGCACGACCTCGCCCTTGCCGGTCACCATTTCGGTAAATGCGTTAGACGTCCGCATGGCCTCGTCGAGACTCTTGCCGACGACAAGTTCGTAAAGCACGGACTCCGCAGCCTGGCTGATGGAGCACCCGATCCCTTCGTATGACACATCTTCGACGATGGACTTGTCCTCGCTGAGCTTGACCCGCAATGTCACTTCGTCGCCACAGGTCGGGTTGACCTGATGCGACTGCGCGTCGTAAGGCTCCCGCAGGCCTTTACCGTGTGGATTGCGGTAATGGTCCAACAGGATGTCCTGATACATCGATTCCAGTTGCATATTCAGCGCCTGTGCAATCCTCTGTGGTTGTCGTCGTCGACGTGTGATCAGTCGACGCGGAAGAACTTCTTGACCTTCTGCAGTCCATCGACCAGCGTATCGATTTCGTCGGTGGTGGTGTAAATGTATGGCGATACGCGAGTCGATGCGCCGACGCCGAAGCGTTCGTGCGCTGGTCGAGCGCAGTGGTGCCCACCGCGGACCGCCACGCCGTACGAATCGAGCACTTGACCGATGTCGTGCGGATGCAGTTGATCGATCTCAAAACTCACTGCGCCGCCACGGTCCTCGACTGTTGTCGGTCCGAGGATCCTCAGGCCTTTCACCTCTTGTAGCCGTTGCAGCGTGTACGCCGTTATCTGCTTCTCGTGATCGGCGACTGCCTGCATACCTATGCCGTTCAGGTAGTCAAGTGCAGCGCCGAGACCGATGATCTGCACGATCGGTGGCGTGCCGGCCTCGAACTTGTGCGGCGGCGCCGCGTACGTCGAACCTTCCATCCGGACGATCTCGATCATCTCGCCGCCACCGAGGAACGGCGGCAGCTCCTCAAGCAGGTCGTAACGCGCCCACAGCACCCCGACGCCGGTCGGTCCGACACATTTGTGGCCTGTGAATGCGACCGCATCGGCACCCAGAGTGCTTATGTCATAGGGCATCTGCGGCACGGCCTGGGAGGCGTCGACGACCACAATCGCGCCTACCGAATGCGCCTTGTCGGCGATCTGCGCGATCGGGTTGATCGTGCCGAGCATGTTGGACACATGGGTCAGGGAGACAACCTTTGTGCGTTCGGTGATCAGCTCGTCGATATTGCTCAGGTCGAGCCGACCCTCGTCGGTGATGCCGAACCATTTCAGCGTCGCGCCGTTGCGTTGCGTCATCAACTGCCAGGGCACGATGTTGGAGTGGTGTTCCATCTGGCTCACCACCACCTCGTCGCCCGGCCCGATGCGCAGGTCACCGGTCGCGTTGCCGAGCGAGTTGGCCATCAGGTTGAGTGCCTCGGAGGCGTTTTTGGTGAAAACGATCTCTTCGCGACTCGGGGCACCAATGAAGGAGGCAACGGTGTCTCGCGCCGCCTCCATCGCGGCCGTTGACTCCTCGCCAAGGTGGTGCATGGCGCGCGCGACATTGGCATTGTGGTGTGCGTAATGATCGGCGATCGTGTCGATCACGATTTGCGGCTTCTGCGACGTGTTAGCCGAGTCGAGGTAGCACAGCGGTACGCCGCCATCGAATACCCGTTGCAGGATAGGAAAATCCGCGCGGATCTTCTCGACGTCGTATCCGCCGCCGAGAGGCCCGGTGGCGGGTTGGCGGCTCGCGCTAGGCGCTTGCCTTGATGAAACGCTCATAGCCTTCGGCCTCCAACTGCTCGGCAAGCTCGGGTCCACCATGCTCGGCGATCTTGCCGGCGACGAATACGTGGACGAAGTCCGGCTTCACGTAACGCAGGATGCGGGTGTAGTGCGTGATGAGGAGCATGCCGAGGTCGCCGGTCGCCCGAGCCCGGTTGATGCCCTCGGACACGATCTTCAGCGCATCGATGTCCAAGCCGGAGTCGGTTTCATCCAAGACCGCCATCTTCGGCTTCAGAAGTTCCATCTGCAGGATTTCGTGGCGCTTCTTCTCGCCGCCGGAGAATCCTTCGTTGACCGAGCGCTCTGCGAAGGCGGGGTCGATGTCGAGGTTGCTCATAGCTTCCTTGACTTCCTTGATCCAGTGACGAAGTTTCGGCGCTTCACCACGTACCGCGGTTGCCGCTGTACGCAGGAAGTTGGACACCGAAACGCCCGGGACTTCAACGGGGTACTGCATCGCGAGGAACAGGCCGGCGCGGGCCCGCTCATCGACCGTCATCGCGAGTACGTCCGCACCGTCGAGCGTGACGCTGCCACCGGTGACGGTGTACTTCGGGTGGCCGGCGATCGAGTACGCGAGCGTAGATTTACCGGACCCGTTGGGGCCCATCAGCGCATGGGTCTCGCCCGAGTTGACCGTCAAGTCGACGCCTTTAAGGATTGGCTTGTCTTCGCCATCGGTCTTGACGGTGACCTGCAAGTCGCGAATTTCTAGAGTTGACACTTTGTCCTGTTTCTCCTGGTATGTAAGCGAAAGTTGAGAGATCGGCGCCGGCTAGGCGTTAGACAACCGCAGTTCGTCCTCGACCGCTTGGACGAGCTGCGCCTCGATATCTGGGATGCCGATTTTGCGGATGATGTCGGCGAAGAAGCCGCGCACAACGAGCCGGCGAGCCTCCTCGGCGGAAATCCCACGAGACTGCAGGTAGAACAACTGCTCGTCGTCGAAACGGCCGGTGGTGCTCGCGTGGCCCGCGCCTTCGATGTCGCCCGTCTCGATTTCGAGGTTAGGCACCGAGTCGGCGCGGCAGCCATCGGTCAGCACGAGGTTGCGGTTGGACTCATAAGTGTTGATGCCTTGGGCGATCTTGCGGATCAGCACGTCGCCGATCCACACGCCATGCGCATCCTTACCCTGCAGCGCGCCCTTGTAATCGACGTTGCTGATGGTCTTCGGCGCATTGTGATCGACGAACAGTCGGTGCTCCAGATGCTGGCCAGCGTCGGCGAAATAGATGCCGAGCAGCTCCACCTCGCCACCGGGCCCGTCGTACTCCACCGACCCTGTGAAGCGCACGACGTCGCCACCGAAGGTGACAGCCACGTGCCGCAGCATTGCGTCGCGGGATACGAGCGCGTGGTGGTGGGTCAGATGTATCGCGTCGTCGGCCCAGTCCTGAAGCGACACGACGGTCAATTTCGCGGAGTCGCTGGCAATAATCTCGACGTTTTCGGTGAGCATCGCCGAGCCGGTGTAGCGCAGGACGATGGTCGCCTTGCTGAACGCCTCGGCCTTGATCACCAGGTGCTGCGCAGAAGCCGATTCGATGGACTCGCCGCTGATCGTGACGATCGTCGGCGCATCGATGACGGCCTCGGTGGGCACGGTAATGGTCAGGGCTCCATCGGCGGCGTGCCACGCGCGGGCAGCGATCCGATCGGCCGGGAGGTAACCGCTGGCGCCCTTGGTGTCGTTGCCTTCCTGAGTGACGAGTACGCCGTCCGGGGCGTCGACGCCGATAGTGAGCGCCGACGCGTCGCCGATCGGGGTGTCTTTGTGCAGCCCGGCCAGCCGGCGCATCGGGGTGAATCGCCAGACCTCCTCGTGCCCGGTAGGCACCAGGTGTGCGTCGAGGTCTGTCGACCCCTGTGGATGCAGATGCGACTCGATGCGCTCGTTCTCGGCGAGTGCGGTCGCTACGTTGTTCTCAGACAAATCTGTGGCCATCGTGAGCCGACGGTTCCTTCCGTATGTTTGCGGTGCAGCAAGAGTGTTCGGACCAGCCCACTAACCGCCGCGCGGGCGGTTAGTGGGGATTGGGCGTCGGCTATCCGACGGCCCCTTCCATCTGGATGTCGATCAGGCGGTTCAGTTCGAGTGCGTATTCCATCGGCAGCTCGCGAGCGATCGGCTCGATGAACCCGCGCACGATCATTGCCATGGCCTCGTCTTCTTCCATGCCGCGGCTCATCAGGTAGAACAGCTGATCTGCGCTCACCTTGGTGACGGTCGCCTCATGACCCATCGACACGTCGTCGTTGCGGATATCGACGTAGGGATAAGTGTCCGAGCGGCTGATCTGATCGACCAGCAGCGCGTCACACTTCACGACCGAGGACGAGCCGGTCGCGCGTGGATTGATCCGGACCAACCCGCGGTACGACGTGCGCCCGCCGCCGCGGGCTACCGACTTGGAGATCACCGAGGACGAGGTGTGCGGCGCCATGTGCACCATCTTCGATCCGGCATCCTGGTGCTGTCCCGCTCCGGAGAACGCGACCGACAGCACCTCGCCGCGAGCGTGCTCACCGAGCATGAACACCGACGGGTACTTCATAGTCACCTTGGAGCCGATGTTGCCGTCGATCCATTCCATCGTGGCGCCCTCGTGCGCATTTGCGCGCTGTGTGACGAGGTTGTAGACGTTGGTGGACCAGTTTTGAATCGTCGTGTACCTGCAGCGCGCGTTCTTCTTGACGACGATCTCGACGACCGCCGAATGCAGCGAGTCCGACGAGTAGATCGGCGCGGTGCAGCCCTCGACGTAGTGCACGTAGGCGCCTTCGTCGACGATGATCAGCGTGCGCTCGAACTGGCCCATGTTTTCGGTGTTGATCCGGAAATACGCCTGCAGTGGGATATCTACGTGCACACCCGGTGGCACATAGATGAACGAGCCGCCGGACCACACGGCAGTGTTGAGTGCGGAGAACTTGTTGTCGCCGGCCGGAATGACGGTGCCGAAGTACTCTTCCATCAGTTCCGGGTACTCGCGCAGCGCGGTGTCGGTGTCCACGAAGATGACACCTTGTTCGGTGAGGTCCTCACGAATCTTGTGGTAGACGACCTCAGACTCGTACTGCGCGGCGACGCCGGAAACCAGCCGCTGCTTCTCGGCCTCAGGAATGCCCAACTTGTCGTAGGTCGCCTTGATATCGGCGGGCAGGTCATCCCAGGTGTCGGCTTGTTTCTCGGTCGACCGGACGAAATACTTGATGTCGTTGAACGGCACCCCGGACAGATCTGATCCCCAGGTGGGCATGGGCTTCTTCTCATACAGCCGCAGGCCCTTAAGCCGCGTGTTGAGCATCCATTCCGGTTCGCCCTTGAGCGCCGAGATGTCACGAACAACCTGCTCGGAAAGGCCGCGCTTGGCGATCAAGCCGGCTTCGTCGGAGTCCGACCAGCCATAGTTGTATTTGCTGAGAGCTTCGATGTGCTCGTCTTGCGAAATTGGCGCAGTGGCCTCGGTGCTATCGGTCGTCGTCATGCGGTAACCCCTTCATTTCTTGGGTTCTATACGACGCATCCGGTCAGGATGCGTGATTTTTGTGCGTGCGGTGATTGTTGTGTGCGATGGGCTGCTTGATCTAGAACTCGTGGATAGCGCGATTGGGCTGTGACGTTTGCTGGTGTTGGCCAAACTCGTGCTGCTGGTCATGGCGTTAGGCACGTGCGTGGTGCAGACCCCGTCGCCGCGGGCGATCGTAGCGAGACGTTGCACGTGTGAACCGACCAGTCGACCGATGACCTCGGTTTCGGCCGCGCATAGCTCGGGAAACTCCGCGGCCACGTGCGCGACTGGACAGTGCCGCTGGCACAACTGGCCTCCCGAGGCAAGTGTTTCGGCCGATGCAGCGTAACCCTCACTGGACAACGCCCGGGCAAGCGCTTCGGCACGGGCCATCGGGTCCGTACCAGCGCCGTCCATGGCGGTCCGACACCGACTCTCCAGTCCGGCCACCTGCGAATCGGCGAACACGCGGACCGACTCGCGACCTCCGATGGCGGCGAGTTGGCGAAGTGCCGAGAGTGCGAGGTCGTCGTAGGTGTGCGGGAAGTGCTCACGACCGGTATCGGTCAGCCCGTATCTGCGGGCGGGTCGACCACGTCGACCAGATTCCACCGACTGTTCGGCGACAAGTCCTTCGGACTCGAGGACATCAAGATGCCGGCGGATGCCCGTCGTCGTCAGCCCAAGCTCGCCCGCAACTTCGGACGCGGTCAGCGCGCCACGCTGCAGAAGTAACTCGATGATCCGATCACGGGTGCGTCCATCGACAGCCTCCTCGGTGGCTGTCGACTGCGCGCACGTGTCGGTCCTTTTCACAACACTCATGTTACCTAATTCGCCCAATAGGCGCGAATAGGCGAGATCAAGGGTGACCAACCCCATCACCGGTACTAAACGTGTACTTAGTTGCCCCCACCGGGTTTATTCATGCCGCTCAGCGGTTGACGTAGTCGGACAACTGATCCCGCTCAAACTGCAGGTTGTCGATCGCCGACTTGACTACGTCCCCGATGCTCACGATCCCCTTGAGCTCGCCGTCGTCGATAACGGGAAGATGCCGAATTCGACGCTCGGTCATCTCGGCTCGCACCTGCTCGATGCTGCTGTCCGTACGGCACACCGTCACATCGGCGGTCATGATCTCCTCGACCGGGTGATCGAGGACGCCTACGCCGTCGACGAGCCGGCGTACGACGTCACGTTCGGACACGATCCCCAACACTCGAGAGTCAGCGCCTTGAACGACCGCGGCGCCAATGTTGTGCTCGGCCATGACCACGATCAAGTCACGAACCGTAGTGGCCGGGACGACCGTAATCACGTCGGAACCCTTGCGCCGCAGTATCTCGCTGATATTCATGACGAACTCCCATCAGAAATGCCTTGCCAGACGTCCTTGGGCGGTGAACGCGGACCATATCCGTTGACTGTGATGGTAACCACAATCGACGTACTGCGATAGCGCAGTGATCGACGGCCGCGTGCCCGAAGTCGCACGCCTACCGAGGGCTTTCTCGGCGGCGCCGGATTACCCTCAGAGAGTGCGCACGCCTTTTGTTACTTCCACCGTGATCCGCCGACTCGCCTTGGCCAACGTGGTCACCAACATCGGAATCGTCGTCAGCGGCGGCGCCGTCCGGCTGACCGGCAGCGGACTGGGCTGTTCGACCTGGCCGAAGTGCACGTCGGACGACCTAGTACCCACGAGTGCGATGCCCATCCATACCTACATCGAATTCGGCAACCGCTTGCTGACCTTCGTGGTGGCCATCGTCGCGATCGCCACCTTCGTGGCGATCCGGCTGGCGAAACCGGTGCGGCGCGATCTCTCACTGCTCGCCCTGCTGGTGGGACTGGGCATTCCCGCGCAGGCGGTTCTCGGCGGGATCACGGTCCTCACCGGACTCAACCCTTACACAGTAATGGCGCACTTCTTGGTGTCCGTCGTACTTGTCGGCCTGGCAACGGTGCTGTGGCGACGTACCCAGCTTGACGAGCGCGCGCCATACCTGCCAGCCCGTCCGTGGATGCGAACCTTTGTGGTCGTGTTAACGGCCACCGCATTCGTGACCCTCGCGCTGGGCACCTTCGTTACGGGCAGCGGCCCGCACGGCGGAGACCCCAAGGCCGGGCGCACCGGATTCGATCCTGCGCTCGTCTCGCAGTTGCATGCGGACATCGTCTTTCTGCTGGTCGGCCTCACGGTCGCGCTCGTGATTCTCGTCAACGTCATCAATGTCGGGCAAACCGCCCGACGGGCCGCGTACATCCTTCTCGGCGTCGAGCTCGCGCAGGGCGTAATCGGTTATGTGCAGTACTTCACGGGACTACCGCTCGCGCTGGTCGAGCTCCACATGCTCGGCGCCGCGCTGCTCACCGCAGCGGTCGCCAATGTCGTCGTGCAGATCGCGGCCCCACGCGGCGTACCGAGCGACTTCGGGTCTACTTCGCGGCGCGACCGCGACCCATTCGACCCCACTCGTAGCCAGACGTCTTTACCGAATCCGTAGACTCCCGATCCCATTCGGGTGTGACCTCCAGGCCAGCGGCCACGGTCACGGCTTCGGCCGCCTCGGCGCTCGGCAGGACCTGGTCGCCGTAACGGCCGTCCTTGGCCACGACGACGACGCGGGTGAACGACGACGCCACATACTCGACGAACGTGTTCGCGGCGCCACCATGCGCGTCGGCGAACTTCGTGAGATTCTTGGCGGCAGCCTTGATGGCCTCGGCGTGCGGTGGAGTGGTCTTGGGCGCCTGCTCGTCCTCGCTTGGCGCGGGAGCGTTGGTCGACTCGGTCATGCTCTACAGGCTACCTGTGCACGTTTCCCGCCTGCGACTAGTGGAGAAGCGAGTCCACCGCGACGAGGATGAAGACCAGCGTCAGATACGTGTTGGACATGTGGAAGACCCGCATCGGCCGAATCGGCGCGCCCCGAACCGTCTGCACGTGGAGCCGGCCGGCCTCGAACAGGAACCACGCGCCGAGCAGGCTCACAATGATGCCGTAGACCAGCGTCATCGCCAGCGGCCACAGCGCGATCGAGAACGCAACCATGGCAACTGAATGAAACAGCATCTGCAATGTCACGGTGCGTGGTTCGGCCACCACCGGCAGCATCGGGACGTTTGCCGCGGCGTAGTCGTCTTTGTATTTGATTGCGAGGGCCCAGAAGTGCGGTGGGGTCCAGAAGAAGATGATCGCGAACAAGATGAACGGCGCTAGCGACAACGACCCGGTGACTGCGGCCCAGCCGATCAATACCGGCATGCAGCCCGCGGCCCCACCCCAGACAATGTTTTGCGAGGTGCGTCGCTTCAAGATCATCGTGTAGAACACGGCGTACAGCAAGATCGCGACGACGCACAAGACGGCCGCAAGCCAGGTCGTCTGCCACCACATCAGGCCGGTGGAAACTACCCCGAGCACGATGCCGAAAATCAGCGCCGAACGCGGCTCGACCACGTGCTTGACCAGCGGTCGCTTGGCTGTGCGATGCATGACCGCGTCGATGTCGCGGTCGACATAACAGTTGAACGCGTTCGCCGATCCGGCGCACATCGTGCCACCGATCAACGTCGCGATGATCAGGCGGACCGATCCGAGACCGCCGGCCGCGAGCATCATCGCAGGCACGGTCGTGATGAGCAGCTGTTCGATGATGCGTGGTTTCGTCAACGCAACATACGCACGAACCACGTCCAGCGTGTGTTGCCGACGCGCGGTCTTCGAGGGCGCCTTGCGGCGTACTTCGGTCGTCACGTCAGACAGCGCCAACGCAAAGATCGCGATGAGACCGACACGGAACAGACACAGCATCCCTCTAACACGAAAAGAATGAATTTGCCGGTGGGCGAACGGTCTGTTCGCACGGCGAAACCTCAGGCCGAGTCTAGCCCTACGGACGCGTTTGTTGGCGCCCAGGTAACGCGAGGGTGACCACACTCGCGAACCCAACCGGTAACACCCCAGGCCCGCGATTATTTTCGATCTAGACACGATGTGCCCGATGTTGCGCGGGGACTAGGCTTGAGCGAGACCCATCCGGCCCGCAACGAGGAGAGTTATTTCGTGTCCGAGCGTTCTGTATCAAAAGCCATACTCCCCGATAGCTGGACAGACCTCGACCAAGCCGCTATCGACACCGTCCGCACTCTCGCGATGGACGCCGTGCAAAAGGTCGGCAACGGGCACCCGGGTACGGCGATGAGCCTTGCCCCGGCGGCGTACTACCTCTTTCAGCAGGCGATGCGGCACGACCCGTCCGACGCGAACTGGGCCGGCCGCGACCGATTCGTGCTGTCTTGCGGCCATTCGAGCCTCACTCTCTACATCCAGTTGTTCATGAGCGGCTACGGCTTGGAGCTGAGCGACCTCGAGGCCCTTCGCACGTGGGGCTCGTTGACCCCGGGGCATCCCGAGCACGGGCACACCACCGGCGTGGAAATCACCACCGGCCCGCTGGGCTCCGGCATGGCGGCGTCCGTGGGCATGGCGATGGCCGCGCGCCGCGAGCGAGGCCTGTTCGATCCGGACGCCGCTCCGGGCGAAAGCGTCTTCGACCACCACATCTTCACGGTGGCCTCCGATGGCGACCTCGAGGAAGGCGTCACCAACGAGGCGAGCTCGCTCGCCGGCACTCAGCGCCTCGGCAACCTAGTGCTGATCTACGACGACAACAAGATCTCGATCGAAGATGACACCAACATCGCGTTCACCGAGGACGTCTCGGCACGCTACGAGGCACTGGGCTGGCACGTGCAGAACGTCAGCTGGATCACCGAAGACGACCAGTACGTCGAAAACGTGACCGCGTTCGCGGCGGCGATCGACCAGGCGAAGAAGGTCACCGACCGCCCGTCGTTCATCAACCTGCGCACGATCATCGGATGGCCCGCGCCCAACAAACAGAACTCCGGCGCGGCACACGGATCGGCTCTGGGTGACGACGAGGTCGCCGCAACCAAGTCCGCTCTCGGGCTGGACCCGGCAAAGACTTTCGACGTACCTGCCGAGGTCCTCGCGCACACGCGCAAGGTAAAAGAGCGGGGACAGGCCGCGCACGCGACGTGGAACGAGAAGTTCAGCGCGTGGCAGGCGGCAAACCCGGAGCGAGCGGCGCTCCAGGCTCGGTTAGCCGCGCGCGCCTTGCCCCGCGGATGGGAAAGCGCGCTCCCCACCTTCGATGCAGACGCCAAAGGCATCGCCACGCGTGCCGCGTCAGGCAAGGTGCTCAGCGCTCTCGCCTCGACTCTTCCTGAGCTATGGGGCGGGTCGGCCGATCTCGCGGGATCAAACAACACGACCATGGACGGCGAACCCTCATTCCTGCCGGACGATCGCCAGACCAAGGACTTCCCTGGCGGTCCGTACGGTCGCACCCTGCACTTCGGTATCCGGGAAAACGCGATGGGGATGATCCTCAACGGGATCGCCCTACATGGCGGCACGCGGCCGTACGGCGGCACGTTCCTTGTCTTCTCCGACTACATGCGCCCCGCGGTGCGGCTCGCCGCTCTGATGGGCGTGCCGGTCACCTACGTCTGGACGCACGACTCGATCGGGCTCGGCGAGGACGGCCCGACCCACCAGCCCGTTGAGCATTTGTCCGCACTGCGAGCGATCCCGGGCCTGGATGTCGTCCGGCCGGGAGATGCCAACGAGACGGCCGTCGCGTGGCGGACCGTCTTGGAGCACACGGCCCGGCCCGCCGGGCTCGCGCTGTCCCGTCAGGCATTGCCCACGCTTGACCGCACGAAATACGCGTCTGCCGACGGCGTCGCCAAAGGCGGTTACGTCATCCGCGAGGCCAAGGGTGGCACGCCGGAACTACTGATCATCGCCACCGGCTCCGAACTCTCGATCGCGCTGGAGGCTGCCGATTCGCTCGAAGACGCCGGCACCGCCACTCGCGTGGTCTCGATGCCCTGTGTGGAGTGGTTCGACGCGCAGGAGCAGTCCTATCGGGACGAAGTCTTGCCGCCGTCGGTGCGCGCTCGTGTCACGGTGGAGGCTGGCGTAGCGCAGAGTTGGTATCGGTTCCTCGGCGACGCCGGTCGCCCCGTTGCCATCGAGCACTTCGGCGCCAGCGCGGCCGCCGAGGTGTTGTTCAAGGAGTTCGGTTTCACGCCCGACAACATCGTGGCTGCCGGCAAGGAAAGCCTTGAGGCCGCCGCCCGCCAGCGCAACGCCTAACTAACTCACTACGGCTGAAGGAGATCACCAGATATGAGTTCGAACAAGCAACTACAGGAGCTGTCCAAGCAGGGCGTCGCGGTCTGGCTCGACGATCTATCTCGCGAACGTATCCAGAGCGGCGGGCTGGCCAAGCTGGCCAAGGATATGTCCGTCGTTGGCGTCACCACTAACCCGACGATCTTCCAGGGCGCTATTACCAAGTCCGATCTCTACGACGAGCAAGTCCGTGAATGCAAGCGGCTCGGCATGACGATCGACGAGACGGTCCGCATGCTGACCACGCACGACGTCCGCGACGCGTGCGACATCTTGCGACCGGCCGCAGACAGCAGCAACGGCCGCGACGGACGAGTCTCGATCGAGGTCGATCCGCGGCGGGCGCGCGATACCGAGGGGACCAACGCCGAAGCACGCACTCTGTGGTGGATGGTCAACCGCCCCAACTTGTTCATCAAGATCCCGGCCACCGTGGAATGCCTTCCGGCGATCACCGCGACGATCGCGCGCGGCATCAGCGTCAACGTCACCCTGATCTTTTCTCTTGAACGCTACAAGGCGGTCATGGATGCCTATCTAAGTGGCCTTGAGCAGCGAGTCGCGGACGGTGGAAGCCTCGAGGGATTGGAGTCCGTCGCGTCGTTTTTCGTCTCCCGCGTGGACACCGAAATCGACAACCGGCTCGATGCGATCGCGTCTGATGATGCGAAAGCCGCGCGCGGCAAGGCCGGCCTCGCCAATGCGCAACTGGCCTACCAGGCATACGAAGAGGTCATCGCGTCTGACCGATGGAAAGCGCTGGCCGCTAAGGGCGCGCACGTTCAGCGTCCGCTATGGGCCTCGACCGGAGTCAAGAACCCGGACTACCCAGACACCATGTATATCAGCGATTTGGTCGCTCCCGACACGGTCAACACCATGCCCGAGAAAACTTTGGACGCCTACGCCGACCACGGCAAGCTCGGCACGCCGGTGACCCAGACCTACGACACGGCGGCCGCCACAATGAAGGAACTCGCCGCGCTCGGCATCGACTACGACGATGTGGTGAAGGTTCTCGAAGACGAGGGCCTGGAGAAGTTCGAGAAGTCCTGGCACGAACTGCTGGACTCGGTGAAGGCTGAGGTCGACGCCAAATAGCCGACAACCAAGGGACGGCCATGACGCTGCGATATCGCGCATCCACAGACCTCGAACCCATCATCGAGCAACTCACCACGGACCAAATCGCATCGAAGCTCACGGCAGCCGATCCGACGCTGTGGGGTTCGGCCGCCGAGTCCGAGGCGTCGATTCGGCTGTCCTGGGTGGGCCTGGCCGAGTCATCCCGCCCGCTGCTGGCCGAGATCGAGGCGCTGCATGCGGAGCTACGCGAAGAAGGCCTCGACAGGATCGTGCTCGCCGGCATGGGCGGCAGTTCACTGGCACCCGCGGTCATCTGCGCGTCATTCGGCGTGCCGCTGATCACGCTCGACACGACCGATCCGGGCCAGGTGCACGCCGCGCTTGATGGCGACCTGAAGCGGACCGTGCTGGTCGTCTCATCGAAGTCCGGCGGCACGGTCGAAACCGATTCGCACCGGCGAGTTTTTGAGAAGGCATTCCGAGACAGCGGTATCGACCCGGCGCGCCGGATAGTGGTCGTCACGGACCCGAACTCCCCCTTATACGAGTTGGCGATGGAATCGAGCTATCGCAAGGTTTTCCTGGCTGACCCGCATGTCGGCGGTCGGTATTCCGCGCTGACCGCGTTCGGGCTCGTGCCTGCCGGCCTCGCCGGTGCTGACATAGGCGCGCTGCTCGACGATGCGGCCGACATCGCGCCGACCCTTGCACTCGACGAGCGCACCAATCCGGCGCTTGCGCTCGCCGCGATTCTGAGCGCAGCGCAGGAAGCTCGCGCCGAGAAACTCGTCCTGGCCGACGAAGGTTGGCCGCACAAGGGATTTGGTGACTGGGTGGAACAGTTGCTCGCCGAGTCCACCGGCAAGGACGGCATCGGCGTACTTCCGGTGGTTGTGGAGTCGCCCCAATCGGTCGGTTTCGTCGACGCCGGCCGCGACTGCGTCAAGGTCTCGCTAGGCGGGGCCGTTCCCGACGGTGGCAGCGACTACGCCGTAGCTGTCGGTGGCGAACTCGGCGCGCAGTTCTTGTTGTGGGAGTACGCGACGGCTATCGCGGGTCGGCTGCTTGGGATCAACCCGTTCGATCAGCCCAACGTCGAAGAGGCCAAGACACAGACCCGCAGCCTCCTGGATACCCAGGATCACGCCGCGCCAAAGTCACACTCAATCGAGCCAATCGCGACCGACGGTGCGGTCGAGATCTACGCGCATGGCGACTGGCTTGGAAACGCACGCGACCTGCGCGGTGCGCTTGACGCACTGACCGCCGCCGTGCCGGTCCACGGGTACGTCGCGGTCATGGCATATCTCAACAGATCCGACGACGGCGCGGTGCGCGAGGTTCGGACGCTCCTCGGTGCGAAGCGATCCGTCCAAACGACGTTTGGCTGGGGTCCGCGCTTCTTGCACTCGGCCGGTCAGTATCACAAAGGCGGCCATCAAAATGGCGCGTTCCTTCAGATCACCGCCGAATGCGCGCACGATCTCGAGATTCCAGACAAGCCGTACACGTTTCATAACCTGCAGCTCGCGCAAGCTGCCGGGGACGCTGCCGTGCTCGCCGGCAAAGACCGGCCGGTGCTTCGCCTGCATCTGACGAAACGTTCCAAGGGGATCGACGCGGTCCTGAAGGCATTACGTGCGAACTGAGCGAAAAGGAACCGAATGAGCGATAAGGCACGCGGTAACAAGAGCGCAGCGAAGAAAGCCTCAAAATCCGCTAAGTCCACGACAAAAAAGACGACGAAGTCAGCGGCCGCAAAAACACCAAGTACACCGAAGCCGGACGTCGTAGTCGAACCGGCGGACACGGCAGCGGAACTACCGCCGCGGTCCATCGACTCCTCGCACGCCGAGTTCGTCGCCGCCACCAGCCTGGCCCCGCTGGCCAATCCGCTGCGCGACCGTCAGGACCGACGCCTCCCCCACATGCCCGAACCCTGCGCTCTTGTCGTCTTCGGCATTACGGGCGACCTGGCCCGCAAGAAGCTGCTGCCGGCCGTCTACGACATCGCCAACCGGGGCCTGCTGCCGGCCAACTTCGTCTTAATCGGCTTTGCCCGACGCGACTGGGAGGACGGCGACTTCGCCTCTCTGGCACACGATGCGGCCAAAGAGCACGCGCGCACCCCTTGGGATGAAGGCGTGTGGCAACGCCTTGCGAACAACATCAAGTTCGTGTCAGGCAGTTTCGATGACGACAAGGCCTTTGACCGGCTCGCGCGCACCCTCACCGACCTGTCCGACTCGCACGGCATCGTCGGCAATGCCGCGTTCTATCTGTCCATCCCGCCCGCCTTCTTCCAGACGGTGCTGCGTCAGATCGAGCGTACTGGGATGGCCAACAATCATGCTGCCGGCGGCTGGCGCCGAGTGGTCGTAGAGAAGCCGTTCGGACACGACCTCCCCAGCAGCAAGGAGCTCAACGACCTCGTCGACGACGTATTCACCTGGCGCGACGTCTACCGGATCGACCATTACCTCGGCAAGGAGACCGTTCAGAACCTCTTCGCATTTCGGTTTGCCAACACCCTGTTCGAGCCGGTGTGGAATTCCCACTATGTCGACTCCGTCCAGATCACCATGGCCGAAGATGTCGGGATCGGCGGCCGGGCGGCGTTCTACGACCAGACCGGCGCGGCCCGAGACGTCCTCCAAAACCACCTCCTGCAGTTGCTCGCGCTCACCGCGATGGAGGAACCGGTCCGGTTCATCCCGTCCGCGATCCGCACCGAAAAGCTCAAGGTATTGCGCGCAGTCTCGCTGCCGGCCGACTTGCGCGGCAACGCAATTCGCGGTCAATACAGGCAAGGCTGGCTCGCTGGTGAGCGGGCAGTTGGCTACCTCCAAGAGGACGACGTGCCGGACGACTCGACGACCGAGACGTTCGCCGCGATCAAACTGCACATCGAGACCCGCCGCTGGGCCGGTGTCCCGTTCTACCTACGCACCGGCAAACGACTGCCCCGCCGGGTAACCGAGATCGCGCTGACGTTCCGGCAGGCTCCGCATCTGCCCTTCGCGCCGACCGACACCGACGAACTCGGTCACAACCAGCTTGTCATCCGCGTGCAACCCGACGAAGGCGTCACGCTGCGGTTCGGCTCCAAGGTGCCCGGGACCGTCATGGAGGTCCGTGACGTCGCCATGGACTTCCTGTACGGCGAGACCTTCACCGAAGGAAGCCCAGAGGCGTACGAACGGCTACTGCTCGACGTACTCCTTGGAGATGCGACGCTCTTCCCGCTCAACGAAGAGGTCGAGGCCTCCTGGGCCGTCGTCGACCAACTTGAGGACTTCTGGGAGGGTCAGAAGCCGTTCGACTACCGAGCCGGCGAATGGGGCCCTCCCGAGGCCGACCGGATGCTGGCCCGCGATGGACGCGCCTGGCGACGGCCTTGATCGCGACGACAGCGAAAGGACAGGGCATATGACCACACTCTGGAACACCACCGGCTCGGCGGTCGTCAAGGCGCTTGCTAATGAGCGGCGTACCGGCGGCGCGGTGACTTCCGGCAACGCGCTCACCCTCGTCGTTGGCGTTGACGAGCAGCACATCGGCGCGGCCGAGAAAGCGGCCGCGATCGCCGCCTCGCGCAACCCGTGCCGGCTGCTCGTCGTCGTACGGCGCGAGATCGACCTACCCAAACCGCGCCTCGACGCCGAGATACTCGTCGGCGGTCGCCTCGGCCCGGGCGAGGCCATCGTAATGCGGATGTACGGTCGGCTGGCGTTGCACGCAGAGTCGGTCACGCTCCCCTTGCTGGCGCCCGATGCGCCGGTCGTGACCTGGTGGCACGGACCGCCACCGGAGAAGATCGCTACTGACCCGCTTGGGGTGTTCAGTGACCGCCGCGTCACCGACTGCGGCTGGCTCGGTACCGGCATCGATGGGCTGCGCCAACGCGCTATCGACTACGCGGCCGGTGATACCGACCTCGGCTGGACCCGCACGACGCCGTGGAGATCCGCGCTGGCGTCCGCGTTCGACACCGTCCACTCTGATGCGGTCAGCGCGCGCGTGCTCGGGGATCCCACGGCGCCACCCGCGCTACTCGCGGCCGGCTGGATAAAGAGTCGGCTGTCGCTCGAGGTGCCCGTCGTAGAGACCACCCGCGCCACCGGAAGCGCCGGCATCGCCGGTATCGAGGTGACCTTTGACAACGGCGAGCAGCTCAACCTGCTGCGCGAGGGTGACAGCGTCATCATCACCCGCTCCGGGCAGCAAGACCAACAGGTGACTGTCACCGAACGCAATCTCGGTGAGTTGCTGACCGAAGAGCTGCGACGGCTGGACGCGGACGAGACGTACGCGGCCGCGTTATCCGCGGCTACCGGTGTCGGCGGCCTGCAGCATCGCTCCGCTTCGCGCCAACACGAATGGTCCGACCCGACGGTAAACGCGTCATGAGCGCCGACCAGGTCGTCGTACATGCCACACCCGCGTTGCTGGCCGAATCTGCCGCGGCCCGTCTCATCACGTCGATCGTGGACGCACAAACCAGTCGCGGCCGTGCCTCGATCGTCCTCACCGGTGGAAGCACCGGTATCGCCGTACTCGCAAGCGTCAACGCCTCGCCGGCTCGCGACGCTGTCGATTGGCAGAGGGTGGAAATTTGGTGGGGTGACGAACGATTCGTGCCGGCGAGCGACAAAGAACGAAACGACCTACAGGCATACGACGCGCTATTAGGCGCGGTCCCGGTCGACCCTGCGCGGGTGCATAGGGTGCCTTCCTCGGACGGCAAGTTCGGCGACGACGCCGCGGCCGCCGCCGCCTGGTATGCCGATCAATTGACGATGGTCAACAACGAAGCCGGCCCATGGTTCGACGTGCTCATGCTCGGCCTTGGCGAAGAGGGTCACACGGCGTCGATCTTCCCGGAGTCACCGGCGGCGTACGACGAGGGCGTGACGTGCGCGGTCCGGGACTGCCCCAAGCCGCCGCCGACCCGCGTGAGCATGACGTTTCCGACGCTCGCGCGAGCCGATGAAGTGTGGATGATGACGGCCGGCGGCGGTAAAGCGGACGCGGTCGGCAAGGCTCTTGGTGGCGCGGACCGGACTCGGGTGCCGGCCGCGGGGCCGAAGGGGCGCAGACGCACGTTATGGCTACTCGACCAGGCCGCTACTGGATCTTGAACAGCAGTCCTAGGACCACGATGCAGATCAGCCAGATCAGCGAACAGAACACGGTGATGACGTTGAGGTTCTTCTCGACGACCGATGATCCAGACAGCTGGGAGGTCATCGAGCCACCAAACATCGAGGAAAGGCCGCCGCCGCGTCCCTTGTGCAGCAGGACGAGCGCAATGAGAGCGAGGCTCATGGCAATGAGCACTATCTCGAACAACAGCTTCACTTCGTCAACCACTCCAACTCGATCTGCACGCGGCGTCGAACGCACCGGCGTGACCTAGACACCTTACAAGACTAGCCGTTGGTGTGGGCGACGCCCACGAGAGCCACGTCGTACCCGTTATAGGAGGGATTGATCACGACATTGGTCAACCGCTCACCGGCCAGCAGTACCGACTTTTCCTCCACGAGCGGAACGTACGTCGTGCTGGCTTGAAGCGCGTCGACGAGGGTCGCGTTAGCGGCGACCGGATCTGGAGTCGCGTTGGCCGCGTCGATGTCCGCGTCAATCGCCGGGTCGGCGAGACCGGCGAAGTTGGAGCCGGCGTTGTGGTTCGCTCGGGAGTCCGCGAGCCGGGTAACAAACGCTGTCACCGACGGATAGTCGGCATTCCAGCGGATCAGCATCAGCGCGAGCGCCTGTGCGGTGACCGCGTCTTTGTTGCCGATAGTCTGCGAGTAGTACGTCGCCGGGTCCGCGCCCTTGTCATTCACGACAATTCCAACTGACGCAAGAGACTTGCGCACCGTGCTCGAGATGAGCAGTTCGGTCGCGGAATTCGGTACGGCCAGGTTAAGCGGTGCCGAACCCTTCGGCCAGCACTCCGCGGCGACGTTCTGGGCCGGTTTTTCTGGGGGCTTAGGATCGGTGGCCTTCGGCGCGTCTGGTAGTCCGAGCGGGATTATCGAAGAGACCGCTGCCGCGCGGGTCGGCCCGCCCAGCGCCTTGACGACCGCGTCGCGGTCCAGTGCTCCCGCGACCGCCGCGCGACATTGCGGCCTGTCGAACGGGGCGACGTACGTCGGCATGACCACCATCCGGAGTCGCCCGTTGAGTACGTCGCTCGACCGCCCGGCGAGCGTGGACGACGAGGTGATCGTCCGTTCGGTACGCGCGGCCACACCACTGCCGGTGAGGTCGATGTCCGCGGCTCCGGATAGCACCGCCTGGTCGCGTTCGAGTTGGCTGCGACCGGCCTCTACGACGATCTTGTCCGGCAGGGCGGTCCGCACTGAGTCGGTGTCCGCGGACCAGTGCTCGTTGCGCACGAATACCAGCCCGCCGAGCGGAGTGTTGGACTCGATTTTGTACGGCCCCGAGGACGCCGGTGCCTGGCCGTACGCCGCCCGAGTATCGCGCGCCTGAGGTACCGGAGCGGACGACGGCATCGCAAGCACCTTCGGGAACTCGGCGAACGACCGGTTCAGGGTGAATACGATCGTCGCGTCGTCGGGCGTCTGCACCGAGTCCAGGGCAGGGGCGGCCGGTGCCGGCATGCCGGGAATGGTCGATGGCGGTGGCGGCTCTTCGTACGGTCCGGGGTACTGCGCATCGGGGTTGTCCAGCAGGCTGACGAGGTACGGCGGCCCCCCGATCACCACATCCGCGGCAAAATTGCGCTCGATTCCGTATTTCACCGCCGCGCTGTTGATCGGCGTACCGTCATCGAACTCCAGGCCAGGCTTGAGGTGGAACGTCCACTGCGTGAAGTTGTCGTTCGGCGTACCCGTATCGGTGGCGAGATCGGCGACGACCGGGGCGTTGCCGTTGTCCGGTTCGCCGTAGGTGACAAGGGTGCGCGTGTAGAGGCGCATCATGTTCCAAACCCACTGCTGATAGGAACGCGCCGGGTCGAGGCTGTCAATCGGACCCGCCACCGCGTGCAGGACACCGCCGTGCACCTTCGACGGTTGATAGGTCGCACTCTCCCCCACGTGCCCCAGTGGCACCGAGCCCGGCTTCTTGGTCGTGGACTCGGTCGACGTACATGCAGTCACCGCTAACACGCTGGCCAACACCGCAAGTGCGACGACCAGACGTACGACGGATGAGCGGGCACGGCCGCAGACCTTCGTCCCGGCCGATACCCGACTGCCGTGTGTGTACATAGGTGGCGGGACCGCTATGCGCCCGCGGCTCCCCGGGCAAACCGGCAGATAGCCGCGAACTGTTCCCCGTCGAGGCTTGCGCCGCCGACGAGCGACCCGTCGACATCGGGCTGTGCGGCGAGTGCGGCCGCATTATCCGGCTTGACCGAACCGCCATAGATGATCCGGACCGCGTCCGCCAGGTCGCCGCTGTAGAGGTCGGTGAGCTTGTCACGCAGCGCACCGCAAACCTCCTGCGCGTCCTCAGGCGTCGCGGTCTTGCCGGTGCCAATCGCCCACACAGGTTCGTAGGCGACCACCACGTTGCGTGCCTGGTCGGCGGGAATGCCTTCCATCGCGGCGGTTAGCTGCGCCGTACAGTGCTCCACCTGACTGTCAGCCTCCCGCACATCGAGGCCCTCGCCGACGCAGACGATCGGCACGATGCCGTTCTTGAACGCGGCCTTCGCTTTGGCGTTAACGGTCGCATCGTCTTCGTGGTGGTACTCGCGGCGCTCGGAGTGCCCGACCACGGCGTACCGGCAGCCGAGCTTCGCCAGCATCGCACCGCTGACCTCGCCGGTGTACGCACCCGAGTCATGCACCGAGATATCCTGCGCGCCGTACGCGACGTCAAGCTGATCACCGTCGATAAGCGTCTGTACGCCGCGGATCGACACGAACGGCGGAAGCACGGCCGCCTCGACCGCGGTGAGCTCCTTCTCGTTGAGCGTGAAGGCGATCTTTTGCACCAAGGCGATTGCCTCAAGGTGGGTGAGATTCATCTTCCAGTTTCCCGCGACCAGCGGGCGACGTCCTGAAGTCGTAGCCATTTATGCCTCCAGTACAGAAAGTCCGGGAAGTTCCTTGCCCTCAAGGAACTCTAGCGATGCGCCGCCACCGGTCGAGATGTGCGAAAACTTGTCTTCGGGTACGTCGAGCGCCCGGACCGCGGCGGCCGAGTCGCCGCCGCCGACGACGGAGTACGCCGACGACTGCGCGATTGAAGTCGCGACCCCCTGTGTGCCTGCGGCGAAGGCAGGCATCTCGAACACGCCCATCGGGCCGTTCCAGAAGATCGTCTGCGCCGCAGCGATTGTCGCCCCAAACAGCTCCACCGTCTGTGGTCCGACATCCAAGCCCATCTGATCCTGCGGTAGCTCGTCCGCGGCGTACACCGTTGCCGGCGAGTCAGCCTTGAACTCGGGCGCACAAACGACGTCCACCGGCAGCACGATCTTGTCGCCGGCCTCGGTCAACAGGCGCTTGCAAGTCTCGACCTGGTCCTTCTCCAACAACGAAGAGCCGGTCTGCTTTCCTTGCGCAGCAAGGAAAGTGAAGCACATGCCGCCGCCGACCAAAAGCTGGTCGACCCGCGGCAGAAGCGACTCGATGACTGCGAGCTTGTCCGAAACCTTGCTACCGCCGAGGACTACGACGTACGGACGCTGCGGTGATTCGGTCAGTCGCTCGAGTACGGCGACCTCCTGCTCGACCAGTCCACCGGCGTACGCCGGAAGCAGCTTTGCCACGTCGTACACCGAGGCCTGCGCGCGGTGCACGACACCGAAACCTTCCGAGACAAACGCGGCCTCGGGCCCGACCAGATCGGCAAGGTCGGAGGCGAGTGCCTGCCGCTCGGCCTCGTCCTTGCTGGTTTCGCGAGGATCGAAGCGGACGTTCTCCAACACGACGACCTCGCCGTTGCCCATCCCCGCGATCGCTGACTTCGCGGACTCGCCGACGACGTCGGCGGCGAGCGTTACCCTGACGCCGAGTAACTCTCCCAGCGCTAGAGCGGCTGGTGCTAGCGAGTATTTCGCGTCCGGCTCGCCTTTCGGCCGACCCAAATGCGCCGTGATGACGACCTGGGCACCGGCCTCGGTCAACTTCCGGATAGTCGGAACGGTGGCCACGATGCGGCCTGTGTCGGTGATCGTCGTACCGTCGAGAGGCACATTGAGGTCGGCCCGGACAAGTACCTTGCGGCCTTCGATCCCGACGCCGACGAGGTCATCCAAGTTCTTCACGATGCAGACAAATCCTGTCAGATAGAGGTAAATGCCTCACATGGTCCGTCGTACCCGCGAGTACGACGGCATGTGAGGCATTATCCGGAACTGCTTGCTTAGAGCGACTGACCGACAACCCGAGTCAGATCGACGAGGCGGTTGCTGTAGCCCCACTCGTTGTCGTACCAGCCCACGACCTTGACCTGATCGCCAATGACCTTGGTCAGACCCGCGTCGAAGATGCACGACGAGGGATCGGTGACGATGTCCGAGGAGACAATCTCGTCTTCGGTGTACTTGAGGTAACCCTTGAGCTGTCCTTCAGCGGCGGCCTTCATCGCAGCGTTGACTTCCTCGACAGACGTTTCGCGTCCGACGTTGACGGTCAGGTCGGTCGCCGAGCCGGTCGGGACCGGTACCCGCAACGCGTAGCCGTCAAGCTTGCCCTTGAGCTCAGGCAGCACCAGCGCGATGGCCTTCGCGGCGCCGGTCGAGGTCGGCACGATGTTGATCGCGGCGGCGCGTGCACGGCGCAGGTCCTTATGCGGGCCGTCCTGGAGGTTCTGGTCGGCGGTGTAGGCGTGGATCGTGGTCATCAGGCCCTGCTTGATGACAAACGTGTCCTGCAGCACCTTCGCCATCGGCGCGAGGCAGTTGGTCGTGCACGACGCGTTGGAGACGATGTGGTGCTGCTGCGGGTCGTAGTCGCCGTCGTTCACACCCATCACGATGGTGATGTCTTCGTTTTTCGCTGGCGCCGAGATGACGACCTTCTTGGCGCCCCCATCGAGGTGCACCTTGGCCTTTGTCGCGTCGGTGAAGATGCCGGTGGACTCGACGACGACGTCCGCGCCGATATCACCCCACGGCAGTGCTGCCGGATCGCGCTCCGCGAATGCCTTGAAGGTGTTTCCGCCGGCGGTGATCTCGGTGTCCGTCGACGAAACCTCGCCGTCGAACCGCCCGAGGATCGAGTCGTACTTGAGAAGGTGAGCCAGCGTGGCGTTGTCCGTCAGGTCGTTGACCCCAACGATCTGAATATCCGCGCCACTGGCCACGACGGCCCGATAGAAGTTACGGCCAATGCGCCCGAAGCCGTTGATGCCAACACGAATCGTCACTTCGAAAACTCCCGGAGGTTTGTTCGCGTCCGCACACAAGGAAGCGAGCACGTTACGCGCTAAATGTCAGTCCGGCGATTCTACCGCCCATCGATACGCGCCGAGCACCCCATCGATGAGGATCACACATCCCCGTTACGTCGATTCCGCAATCGGTCACGAAAGACCGGTCGTCCGGTTAGTCAGTTGAGCATGTCGTCGGTAACGACCGACTCAGTATCCGGAACCCCGTCGTCGTGCGCACGCTTGTCGGCGAGCGCGAGGAGCCGGCGAATGCGACCGGCGACAGCATCTTTGGTCATTGGCGGGTCGGCGAGCTGGCCGAGCTCCTCAAGAGAAGCCTGGCGGTGCTCAAGGCGCAGCCGACCGGCGAAGACGAGGTGATCGGGTACGTCCTCGCCGAGGATTTCCATGGCGCGCTCGACGCGGGCGCTCGCCGCAACGGCCGCCCGCGCCGAACGACGCAAGTTGGCGTCGTCGAAGTTGGCGAGACGGTTGGCGCTGGAGCGGATCTCCCTGCGCATACGGCGTTCTTCCCAAGCGAGCACAGACTCGTGCGCGCCAATTCGCGTCAGCATCGCGGCGATCGCGTCACCGTCTCGGATCACGACGCGGTCGGCGCCGCGAACCTCTCGCGCCTTCGTGCTGATCCCCAGTCGCCGAGCGGCACCGACAAGTGCAAGAGCGGCCTCGTTGCCGGGGCACGTGATCTCCAGCGACGACGATCGACCTGGCTCGGTGAGTGACCCATGCGCCAGGAATGCCCCGCGCCACGCCGACTCCGAGTCACAGGTCCCGCCCGCGACGACGGCCGGCGGTAATCCACGCACGGGACGTCCGCGCAAGTCGACAAGGCCAGTCTGGCGGGCCAAGCTGTCGCCATCCTTGCTAACGCGGACCAGGAACCGACTGTTCTTGCGCAGATTGCCGCCGCTCATCATCTGAATGTCCGAGCTCAGCCCGAACAGGTCAGCGATGTTGCGGTGCAACCTGCGCGCTACCGCACCGGTATCGAGCTCTGCCTCGACGACAATCCGGCCACCGACCAGGTGAAGTCCACCTGCAAGGCGGAGCATGGTGGCGACCTCGGCGCGGCGGCAGCACGTCTTGCGCACTTCCACTCGACTCAGTTCTGCTTTTACATCCGCTGTCATCGCCATGTAGGGGCCCTCGGTCTCGTCGGTGCAATTACTCATCAGATTGTGCCTTGTATGGCAAGCACCGTCAGGTCGATGTCGGGTTAGGTGACCTGTTCGACGGCCGCGGCGATCACATCGGCGTACCTGCCGGGGTCATGTTCGAAGCGCGACGAGGCGGACGCAATGGGCTCTACAAGCAGCCGTGCTCCTATCGCGTCACACTCCCGCTCCAGCTCACGCAAGTCGAGGATCGCCTCGGGATCGGCGATTACGCCATCAATCCGCAAGCCTGGGGCATGCGCGCATAACGCCGCCAGCAGTTCGGCGGGCGAGAAGTTATCGGTCTCCCCCGGCTGCTGCGCGAGATTGAGTGCGACAAGTCGCTTCGCGGGCGATGCCTCCATCGCGCGGCGCAGATCCGGCACCATCAAGTGTGGGATCACGGACGTGAACCAAGATCCAGGTCCGAGTACGACGACATCGGCCTGTTCGATTGCAACACATGCTTCGCGGCATGCCGGCGGGTCGACCGGAAGCAGGTGCACCGACTGGACCCGCCCCGGCGTCGTGGCGACGGCGACCTGGCCGCGAATGCGGCGACTGTCGCTAGGGTGCGCCGGATCGATGCCGCTGACGAGCGCCGCGATCTCTAACGGCTGCGGAGACATCGGCAGCACGCGACCGACCGCTCCAGCGACATTGCCCACCAGTCGCAGCGCCTCTAGGGGGTCGTCGCCGAGCACTTCGGTGAGGCCCGTGATCAGTAAGTTGCCGACGTTGTGCCCGGCCAGCGCGCCTTCGCCGCCGAACCGGTGCTGCAACAGATTCGCGAACACTCGATGCCCATCCTGGTCACCGGCTAGCGCGGCTATCGCCATCCGCAGGTCACCGGGTGGAAGGACCGGGAGCTCGCGGCGAATCCGGCCGCTCGAGCCGCCGTCATCGGCGACCGTGACGACGGCGGTGATATCGGTCGCGATCAGTCGCAGCGCCCGCAGCGTGGCCGCGAGCCCGTGGCCGCCGCCAAGCGCGACGACGCGGTTGATGACCTCGCGTTGGGGGTGGTTAAGCGCCATCACTCGTTTCCTACGTCGCGGTGGTCGACTCGGGTCTGGATGTCGTCCGAGCCGAGCCGTCGCGCGAACTCTTCGGCGATCGCGACCGACCGATGCTTCCCACCCGTGCAACCGATCGCCACAGTGAAGTAGCGCTTGCCTTCACGACGATAACCACTGCTGATCGTGTGGATGAGCGCCTCGAACTGATCCAGCGCGAGCCGGGCGTCGTCGTTGCCGAGCACAAAGTCACTTACTGACTTGTCTTGGCCGGTGAGCGGGCGTAGTTCCGGTACCCAGTGCGGATTGGGCAGGAATCGAGCGTCGAAGACGACGTCGGCGTCGAGAGGTATCCCGTATTTGTAACCGAACGACATGACGGTCGCCTTGAGCGGTCCGGACAAGTCCTCGTCGAAGGTCTCTTCGAGTTTGCGCCGCAGGTCGTGCACCGAACGGTTCGACGTGTCGAGATAGACGTCGGCAGCGGTCCGGACCGACGTGAGCAAACCGCGTTCCTCAGCGATCCCGTCCACAATCCGCCCGTCGCCCTGCAGCGGGTGCGCCCGGCGAACGCTCTCGTAGCGACGTACGAGTACGTCATCGGTGGCATCGAGGAAAACGACGGTCGGTCGGATGCCCTCGTCCTCGACCTTTTTCAGTACGTCGTCGAGCCGGTCGAAGAACGTTCGGCTGCGCACGTCGGTCACGATCGCGAGCTTGGAGATCGCGCGTGCGGACACCGCGCCGAGGTCGACGATGTTGGGAATCAACGCCGGCGGCAGGTTATCGACGACGTAGTAGCCCAGGTCCTCAAGAACCCGTGCCGCCGTGCTGCGGCCGGCACCGGACAGTCCGGTGATCAAGACGACCTTGATCGGCGGGGTGTCGGGCGTTTCTTCGCTCGTCATTGGGACTCCCCCAGTTGCTTGGATTGATCGCTGGCGTGAGGTGCCTCGTCGGGCTCGAGCAGCTCGCCCGTCAACGGGTCGACCGCCCCCATCGGCGGCGCCTCGACGTCGTGAAGTGCCGCGTAGATCGACTGAGCCGTCACCCGGCCGATGCCCTCGGTCTCGGTAATCTGCTCCACCGTGGCGGCACGTAGTTTACGAACACTGCCGAACTTGGCCAACAATGCCTGCCGCCGAGTCGCGCCGAGCCCGGGCACTCCGTCAAGCAGACTCGCGACCATCGCCTTGCCGCGTTTTTGACGGTGGAATGTGATTGCGAAGCGATGCGCCTCGTCGCGGACACGCTGAAGCAGATAAAGTGCCTCGCTGTTGCGCGGCAGGATTATCGGGTCTTCCTCGTCCGGCACCCAGACTTCTTCGAGACGCTTGGCGAGTCCGATCACGGCGATATCGGTAATGCCGAGCTCATTGAGTGCATCGCTGGCCGCACCCACTTGCGGGGCGCCGCCATCTACCACAAAGAGGTTTGGCGGATAGGCAAACCTGCGCGGCTTGCCGTCTTCGTCGTGCGTGCCGTGCTCCTTGGCTTCGAGGTATCGAGCGAACCGCCGGCTCACCACTTCGTGCACGGAGGCGGTGTCGTCCACGCCCTCGCCGCGCCGAACCTCGTCGACGCGAAGGGACTCTCCGTCGCGTTGCGCGCCCTTGATCGCGAACCGCCGGTATTCACTCTTGCGGGCCAACCCGTCCTCGAAGACGACCATGCTGGCGACTACGTTGGTGCCTTGCACGTGCGACACGTCAATGCATTCGATCCGCAGCGGCGCCTCGTCGAGGCCCAGGGATTCCTGCAGCTGAGCTAGCGCCGCCGAGCGCGCGGTCAGATCGCTCGCCCGACGGAGCCGATGCTGGGTGAATGCCTCCGCGGCGTTTCGTTCGACGGTCTGCATGAGCGTCCGCTTGTCGCCACGCTGCGGGACCCTGATCGATACGTTGGACCCGCGGAGCTCAGTCAGTCGTGTTTCGTGCGCGGCGACGTCGACTGGCAGCTCGGGTACCAATATCTCCCTAGGTACTAAGGACATCAACGGAGTCTTGTCCTCCGCCTCGGGATCGTAAATCTGCACGAGGTAGCGGTCGACTAGGTCTGCGGTAGTGACGTCCTCGACCTTGTCGACGATCCAGCCGCGCCGTCCGCGGACCCGCCCGCCGCGTACGTGGAACACCTGCACCGATGCCTCCAGCTCATCCTGCGTAAAGGCGAGTATGTCGCAGTCTGTGCCGTCCGGCAGGACGATCGCGTTTTTCTCCATAGCCCGGTTCATCGCGGCCAAGTCGTCGCGAAGCCGTGCCGCCTTCTCGAACTCCAGGCTGTCCGATGCATCGGCCATCCTGCGTTCGAGACGTTTGATGAAACGATCGGTCTTACCGGCCATGAAGTCACAGAAGTCGTCGACGATCGCGCGGTGTTCCTCCGCGCTCACTCGCCCAATGCACGGCGCCGAGCATTTGTCGATATAGCCCAGCAGGCACGGTCGTCCCATCTGGCCGTGGCGTTTGAACACGCCCTTCGAACAGGTGCGTGCCGGGAACACTCTGGTCAGCAGGTCCAACGTCTCGCGGATCGCCCAGGCATGGGCGTACGGCCCGAAGTAGCGCACACCTTTGCGTTTGGGCCCACGCATGACCTGGAGCCTCGGATATTCCTCGTTGAGGGTGACGGCGAGGCTTGGATAACTCTTATCGTCGCGGTAACGGACGTTGAACCGCGGGTCGAACTCTTTGATCCAGGAGTATTCAAGCTGCAGCGCCTCGACCTCTGTGTTGACCACGGTCCAGTCGACGCGGGCACCGGCCTGCACCATTTGCTGCGTGCGAACGTGCAGCGCGGTGATGTCCTGGAAGTACGACGAGAGCCGCGAGCGCAGGCTTATGGCCTTACCGACGTAGATGACCCGCCCATGCTGGTCGTAGAAGCGATAGACGCCCGGCTCGTCCGGGATTGTCCCCGGTGCTGGGCGGTAGGTGGATGGGGCGGCCATCTAGTCGGGTTTTCGGTACGTCGTAGTCACAGTTTCAGCCTACGATCTCGTCCCTGCCGCCGCCGATTTCTTGGCGGCTGTGCGCCGAGCCGTCGGGGCAGCCTTTTTTGCGGGCGCTTTAGTGGCCTTCTTCGCCGGTGCCTTGGTTGCCTTCTTCGGTACGGCGGACTTCGCGGCTTTCTTCGCCGCGTCGGCCTCGGCCTTCTTAGCCTCTCGCGCCGCGGCGCGTTTGGCCTTCCGTTCGTCGGCCGCCGCCGCCTGCTTAGCTTCCTTGCCCTCCTGATAGGTCAGCGGGCGCGCCTTGGCAGTGACCGGCTTGCTGGTCGGATGCGCGCGGTCGAGCACCATGTGCTTGAGGAACGAACCGGTGTGGCTGCCATCCACTCGCGCGATGTCTTCCGGCGTGCCGGTCGCCACGACTTGGCCACCCCCGGAACCACCTTCCGGTCCCATGTCGATGAGCCAGTCCGCGGTCTTGATGACATCGAGGTTGTGCTCGATGACAATGACCGTGTTGCCTTTTTCGACTAGTCCGTCCATCACCTTGAGCAGTTTGCGGATGTCTTCAAAATGCAGGCCGGTGGTTGGTTCGTCGAGCACATAGACGGTGCGTCCGGTCGAACGTCGCTGGAGTTCGGAGGCGAGCTTGACCCGCTGCGCCTCGCCACCGGACAGCGTCGGCGCGGGTTGGCCGAGCCGGACATACCCCAGCCCCACGTCGACCAGCGTGACGAGATGCCGACTGATTGCCGGGATCGCCTCGAAGAACCCGGCGGCCTCCTCGATCGGCATATCGAGCACCTCGGCGATCGTCTTTCCTTTGTAATGCACCTCCAGCGTCTCGCGGTTGTAGCGCGCGCCGTGGCAGACCTCGCACGGTACGTAGACGTCGGGAAGGAAGTTCATCTCGATCTTGATCGTGCCGTCACCGGCGCAGTTTTCGCAGCGGCCACCTTTGATGTTGAACGAGAAGCGCCCCGGCTGGTAGCCGCGCACCTTCGCCTCGTTGGTCTGCGCGAACAGCCTGCGGACGTGGTCGAAGACGCCGGTGTACGTCGCCGGGTTGGAGCGCGGCGTACGGCCGATCGGCGACTGGTCGACACCGACGACTTTGTCGATCAGCTCAAGTCCGCTGACCCGGGTGTGCCGTCCGGGCACGAGCCGTGCCTTGTTGGCGACATTGGCCATGACCGAATACAGGATGTCGTTGACGAGGGTCGACTTGCCCGAGCCCGATACGCCCGTGACGGCCACGAGGCAGCCGAGCGGAAAAGTCACGTCGATGTTCTTGAGGTTGTTTTCTCGCGCGCCGTGCACCGTGAGGGCGCGATCGGGATTTGGCGTACGTCGGGCCTTCGGTATCTCCAGCGTGAGCCGACCCGACAGATACGCCCCCGTGCTGCTCTCCTTGCTCTTGAGGAGGTCATCAACGGTCCCGGACACGACGACGTGACCGCCATGCTCACCGGCGCCGGGGCCGATGTCGACAACCCAGTCAGAGGCCCGAATGGTGTCCTCGTCGTGCTCAACCACGATCAGCGTGTTGCCGAGATCGCGCAGCCGGATCAGCGTCTCGATGAGACGGTGGTTATCGCGCTGGTGCAGCCCGATCGACGGTTCGTCGAGGACGTACAGCACGCCGACGAGCCCGGAGCCAATCTGGGTGGCCAGCCGAATGCGCTGCGCCTCGCCGCCGGCCAGGGTCGCCGCCGGGCGATTGAGCGACAAATAGTCGAGACCCACGTCGACCAGGAAGCCCAGCCGGGCATGCACTTCTTTGAGCACCCGCGACGCGATCATCGCGGCACGCTGGTCCAGGGTCAGCGCGCCGAGGAACTCGTTGCAGTCTCCGATGGACATCTCGGTGACCTCGGCGATGGATCGACCGCCAAGTCGCACCGCGAGGATCTCCGGCTTGAGTCGGGTGCCCTTGCACACCGGGCACGGGACGTCGCGCATGAACCCTTCATAACGTTCGCGAGACCACTCGGACTCGGTCTCGTTATGGCGGCGTTCGAGGAACGGCAGCACGCCCTCGAAGTTTGCGTAGTAGGAGCGCTGCCGACCGTACCGGCTGCGGAATTTGACGTGGACCTTGTCGTTGCTGCCGTTGAGGATCGCCTTCTGCACTGTGCGCGGCAACGACTCCCACGAGGCATCCATCGAGAAGTCGAGCTGCTCGGCAAGCGAACGCAACAGGTGTTGGAAGTATTCGCTGTTTTGGCCGGCCATCGCCCACGGCGCGATCGCGCCGTCGTTGATCGACTTTGCGGGGTCGGGGACGACCAGCTCCGGGTCGACCTCCTTGCGAAAGCCGAGACCGGTGCACTCGGGGCACGCGCCGTAAGGGCCGTTGAACGAGAACGACCGTGGCTCCAGCTCCTCGATACCAAGCGGGTGGCCATTGGGGCAGGCCAGCCGTTCGGAGAACCTGCGCTCGCGATGCTCATCGTCCTCGGTCAGGTCGACACGGTCGATGACCACGAGGCCCGACGCGAGCCCGAGCGCGGTCTCCACCGAGTCGGTCAGCCGTCGCTTCGAGCTGTCCTTGACCGACAGCCGGTCGACGACGACCTCGATGTCGTGCTTCTCCTGCTTCTTGAGCGTCGGCGCCTCGATCAGCGGATAGATGACCCCATCGATCCTGGCGCGGGAGAATCCCTGTCCCTGCAGGGATGAGAACAGGTCGAGATATTCACCTTTGCGGCCACGGATGACCGGCGCGAGAACCTGGAACCGGGTGCCCTCGGGCAACTCCATCACCTGGTCGACAATCTGCTGCGGAGTCTGCCTAGCAATGACCTCGTCGCAGATCGGGCAATGCGGCGTACCGGCGCGCGCGAACAACAACCGCAGATAGTCATAAACCTCGGTAATTGTGCCCACTGTCGAGCGGGGGTTGCGGTTGGTCGACTTCTGGTCGATCGAAACGGCCGGCGACAGCCCCTCGATGAAGTCGACGTCCGGCTTGTCCATCTGGCCGAGGAACTGGCGCGCGTACGCCGACAGCGACTCGACGTAGCGGCGTTGCCCTTCGGCGAAGATGGTGTCGAACGCAAGGCTCGACTTGCCGGATCCCGATAGCCCCGTGAAGCAGATGAGACTGTCACGTGGGAGGTCGAGATGTACGTCTTTGAGGTTGTGCTCGCGGGCACCGCGAATGAGCAGCCGATCCATATATTCGAGCCTACGCATCCCCACTGACAGTTTCCGGCCGCGTGCAAATTTCGGTTCGACGGTTGCGCCACATAAGGTGATGTGTGGGCGGCCGGGCGGGCCGGCACGCATCAGGCATCGGGAGCACGCATGGGCACGGAAGACCAGTACACCGGGCACGTCGACGCTGGAGGCACCTCGGCGGTACGTCGTACCTCTGTCCTCGAGATCACCAAAGCGTCCGTCGGGCCGATGGACAACAACGCATACCTGCTGCGCTGCACCGCGACCGGCGACGGGCTCATGATCGACGCGGCCAACGAGCCAGAACGGCTGCTCGATCTCGTGCACGAGCGGCTCGGCAGCGGGATCTTGTCAACAGTCGTCACCACACACCGGCACAAGGACCACACCGAGGGCCTCAGCATGGTGGTGGGGGTAACCGGCGCGATCGCACTCGCACACCCGAAGGACGCGCCGGAGTTGCCGATCCCGTCCGACCCAGTCGAGCACAAGGACACGGTGCGGGTCGGCGACGTCGAGCTCAGCGCGATCCACCTGCGCGGCCATACGCCCGGCAGCGTCGCACTCTATTGGCGTGACCCCGAGGGCGAGGGGCACCTGTTCACCGGGGACAGCCTCTTCCCTGGCGGACCCGGTCGCACGTGGTCAGCGGAGGACTTCGAATCGCTGCTGGACGATCTCGAGCACCGGATCTTCGACGTACTCCCAGACGACACCAACGTCTATCCCGGTCACGGTGACGACACCACGCTCGGCGCGGAACGTCCGCATCTCGCCGAATGGCGCGAACGCGGCTGGTAGTCGCTCAGGGCGTCTCGGTGTGCACGTACTTCCCGCCACGCAGCCACGACGCGAACGCCGCGATTAGGCAGGCCGCGATCGCAAACCCGAAGGCAATACCAAGCCCATCCGAAAACGGTCCGGAGATCAAAGCCGGGAAGAAGCCGCGGCTGGTGAGGTACGCCGCGTGACTCGCCGGTATCTGACCGAGCACCGTCGGGCCAAGCAGCGTCTGGATCGGGTTATAGCCCAGCAACGACGCGAAGAGCACCGATACCGGTGGCAGACCGACAACGTTCGCGACGTCGTGCGCCGGCACGCCCTGTGCGAGGAGACCGACAGACAGCGCGTGCGGCAGCGCCTTGGCCAGGCCGGTGATCATGAGCGAGAAGAAGATACCGATCGACAGCACCATCGCGGAGTTCTGAAAGGTGGTGCTCATCCCGGCGCCGACGCCCCGTTGGTTAGGCGGCAGCGAGTTCATGATCGCGGCCCGGTTGGGTGCGGCGAACAAACCCATCCCGATTCCGTTGAGCAGCAGCACGATCGCGAACTCCCAGTAGCTAAAGTTCACCGGAACCAGCGCGAGCCACAAGAAACTGGCCGCGGCCAGCAGCATGCCGCCCGTGGCGAAGGCGCGCGCGCCGTATCGGTCCGATAGCCATCCGGACACCGGCCCCGCGACGAGGAAGCCGACCGTCAGCGGGAGCATATAAATACCGGCCCACAGTGGCGTCGACTCGAAGCTGAACCCGTGCCGAGGCAGCCAAATCCCCTGCAGCCAGATGATGAGAATGAACATCAGCCCGCCGCGGCCTAGTGCGGATAGCAAAGATGCGAGGTTTCCGGCGGTGAACGCGCGTATTTTGAACAACCCGAGTCTGAACATCGGGTCGGCGACCTTCGTCTCCACCACGCAGAAAACTCCCAGGACTACTGCCCCGCCGATCAGCGCCGCCAGCACCCACGGGTTGGTCCAGCCCATCGTGTGCCCGGCGTACGGCTGGATTCCATACGTGATCCCGGACAGGATCGCAATCAGGCCGACCGCGAAGGTCAGGTTGCCCCAAATGTCCAGCCGGGCCGGCTCGCGAATACCGGTGTCGTGCAGCTTCCAGTAAGCCCACAAGGTGCCGAACACACCGAACGGCACCGATACGAGAAAGACCAGGTGCCACTCCACCGGTCCGAGAAGACCGCCGAGGATCAGTCCGATGAAAGAGCCGGCAATGCCCGCGACCTGGTTCAGGCCGAGCGCGAGGCCGCGCTGCTCGACCGGGAACGCATCGGTGATGATCGCGTTGGAGTTGGCCATCAGCATCGCGCCACCGACGCCCTGGAGTATGCGCATAATGATCAGCCACAGTACGGCGCCGGTGCCATGCATCCAGGTAATCGACAACAGCACCGAGAAAACCGTGAACACGGCAAATCCGGCGTTGTACATCCTGACCCGGCCGTACATATCGCCCAGTCGCCCGAAGCTGACGACCAGCACGGCGGTCACGACCATGTAGCCCATGATCAGCCACAGCAAAAGGCTCGTGTTGCCCGGAATCAGCGGATTGATGCCGACGCCGCGGAAGATGTCCGGCAGGGCGATCAGCAGAATCGACGAATTGATGGTCGCAATCAGGACGCCGAGGGTGGTGTTGGTCAGCGCGATCCACTTGTAATGCGGGCTGGCAATCGCTTCGGCCGCCCGGCCGCGGCGGCGTTCGCCGCGATCCCTTGGTGGCCTCTCGGACATCATGGTCATCGGCAACACCCCCGAAGAAGGAAGTTCGTTATTAGTTGCTTAACGTAACTAACACTACGCCGCGGTCATCGCCAACCGCACTTGCCTGGGGCGTCTAAGGTCGGGTGCCTTCACCACGTGCGAGGCTTAGCAGGTAGTACGAGGTTCACGACGTACAACCTAGGTAAAGGACAGCAGTGACTACACACTCGGACCCCGATGGGTCCTCCGGCAGCGAGTTCGTGGTCGTCGCCAACCGGTTACCGCTTGACCGGGTTATCGACGACAAAGGAAACACAAGCTGGCGGCGTAGCCCCGGCGGCTTGGTGACCGCGCTCGAACCGTTCATGCGAGAGCATAACGGCGCATGGATCGGTTGGTCTGGGGCGGAAGACGACGTACCCGAGCCGTTCGAGAACGATGGCATGCTTCTATATCCGGTCGCGCTATCCGGAACGGACATCACCAACTACTACGAAGGCTTCTCCAACGCGACGCTGTGGCCGGTCTATCACGATTCCGTTGTGCCTGCCGAATATCACCGCGGATGGTGGAACACCTATTACGAGGTGAACCAGCGCTTCGCCGAAGCAGCGGCGAAGCAGGCTGCCAAAGGCGCATTCGTGTGGGTCAACGACTATCAGCTGCAACTCGTCCCTGCAATGCTGCGTCAGCTCCGCCCCGATGTGAAGATCGGCTTCTTCCTACACATCCCGTTCCCGCCCCGGGAGCTGTTCGCGCAGATCCCCTGGCGTAAGGAAATCCTGCGTGGTCTGCTCGGCGCCGACCTGATCGGCTTTCAGTTGCCGGGCGGGGCAGCGAACTTTATTCGGCTTTGCCGCGAACTGCTCGGATTTAAACCGCAGGGTAACTCGGTGACCATTGGCGAGCGGACGGTACATGCCAGCGCCTTTCCCATCTCGATCGACACAGCAACGTTCAGCGCGCTGGCCGACAAGTCGTCGGTCCGCGCTCGGGCCGAAAAGATTCGAGCCGACCTCGGCCGGCCGAACAAAATCTTGCTCGGCGTTGATCGACTGGACTACACCAAAGGCATCGCCAACCGTTTGGAGGCGTTCGAGGAACTTCTCGAGGCGGGCCAACTCAAGGTCCCGGACGTTGTGATGGTCCAAGTCGCCACCCCAAGCCGCGAACGCGTGGAACAATATCGCGTGCTGCGTGAAGACATCGAACGTCGCGTTGGCCGGATCAACGGCAGCTACGCAAACGTCGGCGTACCCGCAGTCCACTACATCCATCGTTCCGTCGACCGCGAGGAGCTGTCCGCGCTGTACCTTGCCGCAGATGTCATGGTCGTCACCCCACTCCGGGACGGCATGAACCTCGTCGCCAAGGAGTACGTCGCCTCCCGAAACCACAATCACGGCGCTCTGGTCCTGTCCGAGTTTGCCGGTGCCGCCCGCGAGTTACGGCAGGCGTACCTAGTCAACCCGTACGACGTAGAAGGAATGAAGCAGAAGTTCATGACCGCACTCACGATGAGCGCAACGGAAAACCAGCGCCGAATGGCTGCGATGCGGCGGCAGGTGCAGCGTAACGACGTCGGCAAATGGGCGGGTAGCTTCCTCGCCGCGATGGGGATCAAGTCCGACGGGTCTCGCTCGTGACCGACTCAATGACTCCGCCCAGCGAGGGAACCGGCGTACCGGATGAAATCCGACGGCTCCTGGTGTCTCTCTCTCGTACGCCGCACCTGCTCGTTGCTTCCGACTACGACGGCACCATGGCGCCTATCGTCAGCGACCCGTCGCAGGCTCGTCCGATCGCCGAGTCGATGACCGCTATCCGCCGGCTTGCTGGACTGCCGCAGACTTCCGCCGCCGTCATCTCCGGACGGTCGCTGCGCGATCTGGCCGTACTCTCGCGGCTGCCTGAAGAGGTTCACCTGGTCGGCAGCCACGGCCTCGAGTTCGACGCCGGGTTCTCCGCCGGGCTCACACCAGAGCAGCGGCGTCTGCTCGCAAATGTCACGAACGGAGCGCGCGAGATCGCCGACCAGATCGACGGTGTACAGGTTGAGGAGAAACCTGCGAGCACCGCCGTACATTTCCGTAACGTCGCCGACATCGACCGTGACCGAGCACAGAGGATGATCGAAGACAAGCTCGTCGGCGTACCTGGACTACAGGTCACGCACGGCAAGGCGGTCGTCGAGTTCGCCGTCATCGAGATGGACAAGGGCTACGCGCTAGACAAGCTACGTCACCAAACTGGCGCGAGCGCCGTTATCTTCCTTGGCGATGACGTCACCGATGAAAAGGGATTTGCCCGGCTGCGCGGCCCCGACGTCGGTATTAAGGTCGGCGCCGGCGAGACGCTTGCCGGCTGTCGCATCGACAGTCCGCACACCGCGGCGCAGGTGCTGGCCATGTTGGTCGGGATGCGCCAGAACTGGCTGTTTGGCAACAAGGCGATACCGATCGAGCGGCATAGCCTGCTCGCCAACGGCCGCGGCCACGCGCTGATGACACCTCGCGCGCGAGTTACCTGGCAGTGCCACCCGCAAGTCGACTCGGCCGCCATCTTCGCCGACGTCGTCGGCGGCGAAAGTGCTGGCCACTTCAGTATCGTGCCCGGCAACAGCGCGGCATTCCTGGGTCAGCGCTACCTCGACGATTCGATGGTGCTCGAAACCCGGTACGCCGGGGTCAGCATCGTGGACTACCTCGCCGGCGACACCGAGCCAGGACGCACCGATCTGGTCCGCGTCATCAACGGCTCAGGCACGGTGCGCATAGAGTTCGCCCCGCGGCCGGAGTTCGGCCAGATCCCGGCGCGTATTCAGCGGCAGCAAGACGGCCTGCGAGTGTTTGGCACCAACGAGGCCATCGTGCTGCGCTCCCCCGGCGTCATCTGGGATCTCGTCGACGACGCCCAGCACACCA
Organism: Antricoccus suffuscus; assembly: GCF_003003235.1. Classification (NCBI taxonomy): domain Bacteria; kingdom Bacillati; phylum Actinomycetota; class Actinomycetes; order Geodermatophilales; family Antricoccaceae; genus Antricoccus; species Antricoccus suffuscus. The sequence goes on along the minus strand of NZ_PVUE01000002.1, from coordinate 425,621 downwards.
CCGCCATCGCCGACGTCGCGCTCGGCGATGCGCCGCTCATCCTCGAGCTGCGCTGCGGCACCGACGACCTGACTCGACATGCCACCGACGAGCCCACTCGGCGTGCGTTGACAGCCAAACCATGGCAGGACTTTCTCGATGCACTCACGCTTCCCGAGGTCGCTCGCGGCGCGGTCGCACGCAGCGCGCTAACCCTCAAAGCGCTGTGCAACAACGAAACCGGCGCCATCATCGCCGCCGCAACGACGTCACTGCCGGAGTCGATTGGCGGCGTGCGCAACTGGGACTACCGCTACTGCTGGATCCGGGACGCGTCGATGACGGCCTCAGCGCTCGTGGACCTCGGCTCGATCAGCGAGGCAGAAGCGTTCTTGCACTGGCTTGTCGGCGTACTGCATAACACCGCCGGGCCCGAATGGCTACATCCGCTGTACACCATTCACGGCAACCACCTCACCCCCGAGGCATCGATCGAAGAGCTGTCCGGGTACGCCGGGAGCCGACCGGTGCGTATCGGAAACGCCGCCAACACGCAGCTTCAGCTCGATGTCTTCGGTCCGGTCGCCGTACTCATCCGTCAGGTCGCCGAACACAAGGGAGCGCTGACCGCCGAACAGCTCGAGGTGCTCGGCGACATGGTCCTGGCGGTCGAGCGTCGCTGGCACGAGCCAGACCATGGGATCTGGGAGATCCGCGACGAACCGCGCAACCACGTCTACTCGCGAGTCCAGGGCTGGCTGACCGTCGACTGCGCAATCGCGGTCAACACCCAGCTTGGCGTCGAGGTCCCAGAGGCCTGGGTCAAGCTGCGGGACGAGATTCGTGCCGACGTACTCTCCCGGGGCTACAACGAGGAAGTCGGCTCGTTCACCGCGTCGTACGAGCAGACCGACGTCGATGCCTCAGCCCTGTGGGTCGGGCTCAGCGGCATGCTCGATCCGAGTGACCAACGATTCGTCTCCACCGTCGCCGAGATCGAGCGCCAACTACGTAGCGGCCCTACCGTCTACCGTTACCGGTTCGATGATGGGCTCCCCGGCACCGAGGGCGGTTTCCATATCTGTACGACGTGGCTCATCGAGTCGATGCTGCTCATCGGCCGACTTGGCGATGCACGTGAGCTCTTCGACGCGCTGCTCGACACCGTCGGACCAACAGGCCTGATGGCCGAACAATGGGATCCGGTCAACGAACGGTCATTGGGCAACCATCCACAGGCCTACAGTCACCTCGGCGTGATCCGGTGTGCGCGGTTGTTCGATCAGCTCGGTGGCCGGCACAAGCCGGTGGGCACGCTCGCTTCGGAACTCGTCGGCCGAGTGGACCTATAGCGATAGCTGCGTGATGCCAGTGACGGGACTCCGCTCAGCCGAGCGCCGCGAGCGCCGCCGGAATCCGCGCATCACGCTCGGGCAAGGTCGCCTCAAACTGCGCCATCTCCGGCTCCGTCATCGCGAACCCGACCATCCAGTGGGCATCCACTCGGTAGATCGCGATCTCATCGGCCAAGGCTGACAACGGCTGACCGTAGAGGGTCGACAGGTAGCGATCTATCGCCGCGGCGGCGTCGCCTGCGAGGCGCACGGCCACGCCGTGCGCCCACACGCCGTACCCGTCACGTGGCGTGTAGCCGACACTGATCGCTGGCCGTCGCATCAGATGGCCCGCCTTCACCGCGCTGCCGGCCGTTGAGAAGTACCAGTGCCCATGCAAGAAGTGCCCGTCCACGGCCGACAGGCGCGGCTCACCCCTGTTTGTGACAGTTGCAACATTGAGCACGACCACACCCCGAAGCTCAGCGCAGAGCCGTTCGGCCGACAGCTGTCGCTGCGGCTCGACGATGTCGGTCAAATGCCGTCGCCCTCCTGCCGCGCTGCGATCGAGCAGTAGTTGCAGTGTTTCGAGTTCCTCGGCTGATTCGTTCATGCGATCACCGTCCCACGTCACTACGACAAAGCCGCCGTCCGCAAGCGGCCTATGCGGCGTTGGTGTCCTTCGCCGACTTGCGCAGGCTGAGAATCGTTGTGACGACCAGAACGCCGATAATGACGACCAGCGACACCTCGATGCCGACGTGCGGCGCCCAACCGACGCCGACTGCGCTCATGGCCTCAAAGATCAACTTGACCCCGATGAAACCGAGGATCACTGCCAGCCCGATCGAAAGGTACACGAGCCGGTCGAGGAGGCCACCGATCAGGAAGAAGAGCTGCCGCAGGCCCATCAAGGCGAACGCGTTAGCGGTAAACACGATGTACGGCTCGTCGGTCAGGCCGAAAATCGCCGGAATCGAATCCAGCGCAAACAGTAGATCCGTCGTGCCGATCGCGATCATCACAATGAACATCGGCGTCACAAAACGCTTGCCGTGCAGCCGAACAAAGCTCTTCGCGCCGTGGTAGTCGTCGGTGACCGGCATGGCCTTTCGAGTCCATTTGATCAGTTTGTTCTCTTTGAACTCTTCGTCGTCATCATTCTTTTGGAACGCGAGCTTCCACGCGGTATAGATCAGGAAAGCCCCAAAGATGAAGAAGACCCACTGGAATCGCGCGATCACAGCGGCCCCGGCGACGATGAACCCGGTACGCAGCACCAGTGCGATGAGGATCCCGATCAGCAGCACCTTGTGCTGGTGGATCTTCGGTACGGCGAAGGTCGACATGATCAGCACGAACACAAACAGGTTGTCGACACTCAGCGAGTACTCGGTGATGTAGCCCGCGAAGAATTCTTTACTGTGTGTGCCATCGACGAGCAGCCACATGCCGAGACCGAAAAGCACCGCGAGCGTGACATAGAAAACGACCCACTTAGCCGCCTCGGAGGTCTTGACCTCATGCGGATTGTGGTCCACGACAAAGAGATCGACGGCCATCAGCCCGAGCACGGCGCCAATCGTGATGAGCCACACCCACCAGGGAAAGAACGGTTCGTGGGTGGCGGGATTGGTCTCGGCCAGTACGGCGGATGTTGTGCTAAAGGTGTCAGCGAGGGTCATGAGTATCTTTCGGTAGTCGCAAACCGCCGACCGCGGGGGTCGATCGTGCACAGCGAAACAAACCGAAGGTCTCTTCCGCTCCTACCGTCTCACTCGACGAGCGAAGCCACCGGATCCGGACCCGCGCGTGGCGAGTCGTGCTGACGAATCCGATGCGAAAGGAATACTCCCCTTCAACAGGCCCGTGTGCGAGCCCGCGCGATCAGTCTACGTGACTAGTGTCGTGGGTGTCTGCCAAGGAGGACTCGTGTCGAAGCTGCTCATCGTCCATCACACCGTCTCGCCGGCAACGTCCGAGATACTTGACGCCGCGAAGTCAGCATTCGACCTTGAAGAGTTGTCGGACGTTGAGGTCATCGCGCGGCCCGCGCTTGTCGCTTCGGCCATAGATACCCTCGAGGCCGACGGAGTCGTGCTGCTCACACCGGTGAACATCGGCTACCTGTCTGGCGCGATGAAGCACTACTTCGACCAGATCTACTACCCGTGCCTCGACGCCACGAAGAAGCTCCCGTTCGCGGCCGTGCTGCATTCCAACCTCGATGCGTCCGGAGCACTGCGTGCGCTCGACGCGATCACCACCGGAATGGAATGGACCCAGGTCGCCGAACCACTGTTGGTGACCGGCGCCATCGACGCTGGCGTCCGCGAACAGATCACCGAGCTCGCGGGCACAGTCGGCGCGTACGCCGCCGGCCTGATCGACTGACCGTCGAGGTTAGATGCCGGCGCGGTCCATCGCCTTCAGTTCCCGCTTGAGCTCGCCGATTTCGTCGCGAAGCCGAGCCGCCAGCTCAAACTGCAGTTCACGGGCCGCCGCAAGCATCTGCTCGGACAGCTTCGCGATCAGGTCCGCCAGGTCATTGCGCGGCATCGACGACACATCCGCCGGGATGACGCCCGCGCTGTCCCCCTGCTTGACGCGCTCGGTCGACTTCCCGCGCGACTGCGACCGCCCGCTACCGCCGACCGACAGTTCCTCTTCGGCCTCACGGTAGATGTCGTCGAGGATGTCAACGATCTTTTTGCGCAACGGCTGCGGATCGAGACCCCTCTCCTCGTTGTAGGCGATCTGCTTCTCGCGGCGCCGATCGGTCTCCTCGATCGCCTGCCGCATCGAAGGCGTGACAACGTCGGCGTACATGTGCACCTCGCCGGAAACGTTGCGGGCGGCTCGACCGATCGTTTGGATCAACGACGTACCCGACCTCAGGAAGCCTTCCTTGTCGGCGTCCAAAATCGATACCAGTGACACCTCGGGTAGGTCGAGGCCCTCACGCAGCAGATTGATGCCGACGAGTACGTCGTAATCGCCCTTGCGCAGCTCACGCAAAAGCTCGACCCGGCGCAACGTGTCGACCTCGGAATGCAGGTAGCGCACCCGGATGCCGAGTTCCAACAGATAGTCGGTCAGATCCTCGGCCATCTTCTTGGTGAGGGTCGTGACGAGCACCCGCTCGTCACGGTCGGCGCGCGTCCGAATCTCGTGCACCAGGTCATCGATCTGGCCCTTGGTCGACTTGACCACGACCTTGGGGTCGACGAGTCCGGTGGGGCGGATGACTTGCTCGACATACTCCCCACCCGACAGGCCCATCTCGTACTTGCCCGGAGTCGCCGAGAGATAGACCGTCTGCCCGACCCGGTCTTTGAACTCCTCAAACTTCAGCGGCCGGTTGTCCATCGCGCTGGGCAATCGGAACCCGTGCTCGACGAGCGTGCGTTTGCGCGACATGTCCCCCTCGTACATAGCGCCGATCTGCGGGATGGTTGCGTGCGACTCGTCGAGCACCAGCAGGAAGTCCTCCGGGAAGTAGTCAAGCAGGCAGGACGGCGCCGAGCCGGCCTCCCGCCCATCGAGGTGTCTCGAATAGTTCTCGATCCCAGAACAAAACCCGACCTGACGCATCATCTCGATGTCGTACGACGTACGCATCCGCAGCCGCTGCGCCTCGAGCAGCTTGTTTTGCTTCTCCAGCACCGCGAGCTGCGTCTCAAGCTCCGACTCGATCCCGCGGATCGCACGTTCGAGCGCCTCGGACCCGGCCGCGTAGTGCGTCGCCGGGAAGACGAACATCTCCTTGACCTCGCGCACGATCTCACCAGTCAGCGGATGCAGGAAATAGAGTCGCTCGACCTCGTCGCCGAACATCTCGATCCGCAGCGCCAATTCCTCGTACGCCGGGATGATCTCGATCGTGTCGCCACGCACGCGGAAGGTGCCGCGGGTGAAGGCGATGTCGTTGCGGGCGTATTGCATGTCGACGAGCCGGCGCAGCAGCATGTCACGGTCGTACTCCTCCCCGACCTTGAGCCGGACGCTGCTGTCGATGTATTCCTGCGGCGTACCGAGGCCATAGATGCAAGACACGGTCGCGACGACGACAACATCGCGCCTCGTCAGCAGACTGCGGGTCGCCGAGTGTCGAAGCCGCTCGACCTCCTCGTTGACCGACGAGTCCTTCTCGATGTAGGTATCGGTTTGCGGGACGTAGGCCTCGGGTTGGTAGTAGTCGTAGTAGGAGACGAAGTATTCGACCGCGTTGTGGGGCAGCAGCTCTCGAAACTCGTTGGCCAACTGCGCCGCGAGAGTCTTGTTATGGGCCATGACCAGCGTCGGACGCTGCAGCTTCTCGATCAGCCACGCCGTCGTTGCGGACTTGCCGGTGCCGGTCGCACCCAGCAGTACGACGTTTTGCTCGTTGGCACGAATACGTTTTTCGAGGTCGGCGATCGCCGTCGGTTGGTCACCCGACGGGTTGTATTCGCTGATGACTTCGAACTTGCCTTCGGTCGGTATCAATTCAGTCTTTGCGCGCACCGGACCAGCCTACGTCGATGCACCGACAAGATTCGGGCCTGAGAGAATTCGGCGTCAACTACAAAAGAGGTTCCATGGAGATCTGGCCAGGACGGCCGTACCCACTGGGCGCGACGTACGACGGCGCCGGGACGAATTTCAGTCTGTTCAGCGAGGCCGCGGACCGTGTGGACCTGGTCCTGTTCGACGACGCCGGCGCCGCCACGAACATCACGATGCCCGAGGTCGACGGGTTCGTCTGGCACTGCTACCTGCCCGCGATCACCCCAGGGCAACAGTATGGCTACCGCGTGCACGGACCCTACGACCCGCAGACCGGCGTACGGTGCAACCCCGCGAAGTTGCTCCTCGACCCCTACGCCAAGGCGATACACGGACAGCTCGAATGGAATCAGTCGCTCTTCGGGTACGCCGAAGATCCCGACCTGCCCAACGAAGCGGACTCGGCGCCGCACACGATGCGCTCGGTGGTCGTCAGTCCTTACTTCGACTGGGGCAACGACCGTCTGCCCGAGACGCCCTACCACTCGACACTCATCTACGAGGCACATGTCAAAGGACTGACCGCGACACACCCGGAGATCCCGTCGGAGATCCGCGGGACGTACGCAGCGGTGGCGCACCCCGCGATCATCCGGCATCTGAAGAAGCTCGGCGTCACCGCGCTTGAGCTTATGCCGGTGCACCAGTTCATCCAGGACGAGCGCCTGGTGGCCGACGGGCTGAGCAACTATTGGGGCTACAACACGATCGGATTCTTCGCTCCGCACAACAGTTACTCGTCCATGGGCGAGCTGGGCGGCCAGGTGCAGGAGTTCAGATCGATGGTCAAGGCGCTGCATCGCGAAGGTATCGAGGTCATCCTCGACGTGGTCTACAACCACACCGCCGAAGGCAACCAGGGCGGTCCCACGCTGAGCTTCCGCGGGATCGACAACGCGGCGTACTACCGGCTCGACGACGAGGACCGGCGGATCTACACCGACTACACGGGCACCGGTAACTCCTTCAACGCGCGTCAACCGCACGCACTGCAGCTGATCATGGACTCCCTGCGCTACTGGGTGACGGAGATGCACGTCGACGGGTTCCGTTTCGACCTCGCCTCAACGCTGGCCCGCGAGCTCCACGACGTCGACCGGCTGTCAGCGTTCTTCGACCTAGTCCAGCAGGATCCTGTCGTGAGCCAGGTCAAACTGATCGCCGAACCGTGGGACCTCGGTGACGGCGGCTACCAGGTCGGCAATTTCCCTGGCCTATGGACCGAATGGAACGGTAAGTACCGCGACACTGTCCGCGACTTCTGGCGAGGCGAGTCCGCGACGCTCGGCGAGTTCGCCGCCCGGCTCACTGGCTCCGCGGATCTTTACGCACACAACGGACGGCGGCCCGCGGCCAGCATCAACTTCGTCACCGCGCATGACGGCTTCACCTTGGCCGATCTGGTGTCGTACAACGAAAAGCACAACGTCGCCAACGGCGAGGACAACCGTGACGGCGAGAGCCACAACAGGTCGTGGAACGGCGGCGTCGAGGGTGCGACCGACGACCCCGCCGTGCTCGCACTTCGACTCCGACGGCGGCGGGCGTTCATCGCTACTTTGCTGCTGTCGCAGGGAGTTCCAATGCTGTCGCACGGAGATGAGCTTGGCCGGACACAACACGGCAACAACAATGCCTACTGCCAGGACGGCCCGCTTAGCTGGATCGACTGGGCACACGTGGATGACGAGATGGTCGACTTCGTAGCCAACGTGTCACAGCTGCGGGAGGAGCATCCGGTCTTTCGTCGGCGGCGCTTCTTCGACGGCAAACCGGTGCCCGGGGACAAGGGCAAGGAAGGTCGCGACATCGCATGGCTGACACCCCGTGGCGAAGAAATGACGGCCGGCGACTGGGACAGCGCTTTCGGCAAGGCAATCATGGTCTTCGTCAACGGGCACGGCATCCCGGACACCAACCGCCGCGGCAAGCCGGTCCTCGACGACTCGTTCCTACTCTGTTTCAACGGGCATGACGACGACCTGGAGTTCACGCTCCCCGACGATGAATACGAGGCGGCATGGCACACCGTGGTCAACACCGCGACCGGGCAGGCGACCACCGCGGGCGACCTCACTTTGGCCGGTACGTCGATCGTCGTACCAAGCCTGTCGATGATTGTCCTACAGGAGGCGCACCTAGCCGGCTGACCCGCTAGTTGGGCGGCATGAGCTGCTTCTTGAGCGTCGGGATGTCGAGATCGGTCTTCGGGTACTGCGGGTCGATGTCTCGAAGTGTCTCAAGCAATAACCGCGACACCGCCCAGTTGCGGTACCACTTCCGGTCAGCTGGGATCGAATACCAGGGCGCGGCGTCAGTCGAGCATTTTGTGAGCGCTTCGAGGTAGGCGACCTGGTAGTCGGCCCAATAGCCACGCTCCTTGACGTCGCCCTCGTTGAACTTCCAGTGCTTGGTCGGATCGTCGAGGCGGGCAAGAAGTCGTTCACGCTGCTCGTCGTACGACACGTTGAGGAAGCATTTGACGACGATAGTGTCGTCGTCCACTAGCTCCTGTTCAAAGTCGTTGATCTGGTCATACCGCTGGGACCACTCGTCGGCGGCCACAAGATCGTGCACCCGGACGATGAGCACATCCTCGTAGTGCGAGCGGTCGAAGATCCCGATCTTCCCCGCGATCGGTAGGACCTTGCGTACCCGCCAGAGAAAGTCGTGCTCGAGCTCTTCTTTGGTCGGCGACTTGAAGGAGTGTTGCTGGAGTCCGTTGGGATTGACCAGGCCCATCACGTGCTCGATGACACCGCCCTTCCCGGATGTGTCCATGCCCTGGAGTACGACAAGGATCTTCTTGTTGCCGCCGACCGCTGCCATGGCAAAGAACCGTTCTTGGAGTTCGGTGAGCTCCGGACCCCGGCCCTGCATGCGCTCGACCGTTTCGTGCTTGTTGCCGGGCGCATACGGCGTCGCGCGCGAATGGACTTGTTGCAGGTGCTCACGCACGGCCTCAGCGTCACCGTCAGTGGGCACCCGTAGTGCCGCACTGAGCGAGAAGTTGTCCTTGACCTTTTTCTTACCCATGGTGGGAGCGTAGCGGGCACGACCCCGTTAACCTGCAAAAGACAAACTATGAGATGGAGTCGGGATGGCGGAGAACGGACCAATCGTGGTCGTCGGCGCGACCGGGTTTCTCGGGTCGCGCCTGGTCCGGCTGCTCGCCGATCGAGAAGAACACGTCGTCGGAGTCGGGCGCGACACCGAAAGACTCGCGGCCTTGGGCGACGATATTCGCACCTATCAAGTCGATATGGCCGACCCGCACCAGGCGGCGATGACCGTCGACACGATCGTCACCGACGTCGGGCCGCCGCGAGCGGTCATCGCGGCACTAGGTGGCTGGTATGTCGAGGATGAAACCGTCGACGTCACGATCGAACGCTGGGAAGGCACGCTGCGCGCGAACCTGACGACACATTTCGTCAGCGCCAAGTCATTCGCGCCTGCGCTCGGAGGAGCGGACCCGGCGTACATCGCGCTCAACGGCATCGCCTCGCACTACCCCTGTGTGGGTTCCGTTGCGGTGTCCGCGGCCGGCGCGGCGCAACGGATGCTCATCGACGTACTCGCCGCGGAAACAATCGGTCGCGCCGTCCGGTTCCACGAGCTGGTGATCAACACGCCCGTGCTCGAGCCTGGCGACGTGCACGACAAGGACGAGGCGACCCATACAACGCACCAAGTTTGTGACACCGTGATGCAGATGGTCAACAGCCCGGCGATGCGAGAAACACGGCGCGTAGAGCTGAATTGATGGCGGCGCGTCGATCCGTTCGCCCATGATCGCGACAGCGGCACTGCAAACCCGGCGCGGCGCGCTTTGAGACAAAGTGACACGCCCTCAGGAAAGATGGAACCCGTGACCGATCCACTCAAGCCCCAGAAGCCGCTACCGGTGCTAGCTACCGGCGACCTTTCGTTTGCAGCCGGCGACGACGGTCGACTCACGATCGCGCCAACCGTTGTGTCGAAGGTCGCCGCGATCGCCGCCCGCGAGGTCAGCGGAGTGCACTCGCTTGGTCTTGGATCCGCCCGCGCAGTGACCGCCGTTCGCGACCGGATCCCTGGTGCGCAGCCGACCCCGCCGTCAGGAGTAAGCGTCGAGGTCGGGCAGACGCAAGCGGCCATCGACATCGATCTCATCGTCGAGTACGGCGCGCCCATCACCGACATCGCCCGGCAGGTACGCCGCCAGGTCATTTCTGCGGTCGAGCAGTTCACCGGCCTCGAAGTCGTCGAGGTCAATATCACGGTCGACGACATCAACCTTCCGTCAGGCGCCCACGATATCGAAGGACCCCGGTTGCAGTGATCGACGCACGCGCGCTCGCCGCGGCCGTCCGCACGCAGCCCGGAGTCGCCACGCTCCATCCGGGCCCCCTCGGCACGGCGTCGACATTCACCGCAGCCGGCCGGGTCTGGGGTATCCGGATCAGCCCGGACGCGATCGACGTCCATGTCGTCGTACGCCCAGGCTTCTCCCTCGTCGCGCTCGCGCAGGCCTTGACCGCAATCGTGGGTAGCGCAGTCGATGACCCGGCGTACACCGGAGAGATTCGCGTGCACGTCGAGGACCTCCTCGTGGATGAAAAAGTAACCACGCTTGCCGCCTTGTCCTTCGAACCACACCTACCTGCCGACGCGCCGCCGAGCGCGCCGCCCGCATCATTACCCAGGAGGAAGCAGTGACTTCAGCACAGATTGGTCTTCTCGCCGGCATGGGCATCGGCCTCGCGGCCATCATCGGCGGTTTCCCCGGCTTCCTACTCGTCGTAGCGCTCGGCGCTATCGGGCTTATCCTCGGCCGCGTGCTCGACGGTGAGCTAGACGTCGGCTCCATACTGCGGACAAAAGGCCGCGACCGCTCATGACTTCGCAGTCCCCGGGTGATGTTGGGCCGACGGTAGTTGATCCCGGCACCCGCGGCCTCACCCGGATCGCTCCCAATGTCGTTGAACGTGTCGCCGCCTTTGCGTGTCGTGACGCGGACGGCGTGTTGTCTGCGCGGTCGGCGCCGAGTGCGTCGAAGATGCCACCGATTCGCGCGCGAGCAGACGTCATGGGTTCCCACGTGCATCTCTCGGTGCGGGTGCCTGTCGTTTACCCCCGCCGGATCATCGAGGTGTCGGCTTCTGTGCGCGCCGAGATCAGTCGTGCTGTGCAGCATCTCTGCGGGCTCCACGTGGACGGTGTCGACGTAGAGGCGGTACCGGTCAACCAGACACGAGTCACCAGAGTCCAATGACAACGGCAAACCGGGTTATCAATCGACTGCTCTCGGCGCTGCTCGGGCTGGTGCTGCTGGTCGCCGGCCTTGCCGGTGTCATCGAGGTCCTCGTGTCACTCTTCGGCGGCGCGCACTTCGTCGTGCCCACCGACAAGTGGCTTGCCACGCTGCGATCGACACCATGGAACGCCGAGTCCGTCGTACTTGTCTCGACGATCGTCGTCGTGGTCGGCATTGTTCTGATCATCTCCGGAGTCGCGGCGCGCGCGCGAATTATCGGTCTGCGCAAGCCCAAAGACACGGTCGAAGTCGTTGCATCCGCACGTGCAGTGGCTCAGATCCTGCGCCGTCAGGCCGAGTCTGTGTCCGGCGTGGCGTCGGCGAGCTCCGAGGTCTCAGCGCGCGGCGCGCGGGTGGTGGCCGACGTCCCGATGGCCGATCCGCAGCGGATCGAAGTCATGCTCAGTCAGGTCCTGTCAGAGACGATGCGCAAGATCCCGTGGACGAGCGCACCGACGCTGCGGGTCGAGGTCTCGTCCGGCCAGCCGAAGGATGCGCGCGGTCCGAGTCGCGTCGCCGTCGGCGGACGACCTGCCGAGGAGCGTGATCATGACACCGCGCGTTGACCGCATCAACCGGGTTTTCCTCATCCTGATCGGCATCGTCCTCGTTGTCATCGGGGTGCTTGCGCTGCTACAGAGTGGTTCGGTATTCGGATCCGCACGGGCGAAAAGCCCGGTCGTGAGCGATCCCACCGCACACTGGTACGGCGCCAACGGGACGTGGTTCTGGCCGACGGCCGGCGCAGTAATGCTCGTGATTGCGGGACTGTGCGTCTGGTGGGTATCGGCTCAGATCCGCACGCAGGGATCGACTCGGATCGAGTTGGACCGTGGCCATGACGGCACCGTGACCGCATCCGCTGCGGCGCTGGCCGACTGCGTCGAGGCCGACACAATCGCACAGCCCGGCATCGCGCGGGCGCGCGCCAAGCTCAGTAGCGTTGGTGAGATAACCCGTCTGCACTTGACCCTGTGGGTCGAATCGCCTTACGACATCGCGGACGCGGTCGCGCGCGTGACAAATACGGTTCTCCCGCACCTGTCGTATGCCTTCGACGGTCCAACTCCGCGACCGCTGCGCACGACAATCCACGTCGAGGCCGCGGAGGCGCCCGCTGCCCGGCTACGCTAGACGTGCGCTTAGCAGTTCGCCCAAATACCAAGGAGTTCCCATGACCGACCGCACGCCCTCCGCGGCCGCCGCACAGCCAGCGGTGGACCTGTCACTTGAAGATGCGGGGGCGCTTGCGCCGCTCGTCACTCCCCAGGACGCGGCCACCCGCATCGCGGACGGCGCTTTCCACATCGACGTACGCTCGGAAACCGGCCGTGCCACCGCGGGCACGATTCCCGGCGCCACGGCGGTGGATCGAAACGAGCTCGATGCCCTGTTTGACCAGGCGTCCGCGCAGAAGCTGCCGGCTGCAAAGGGTCTGGACACCCCTATCGTCGTATCGTGCGGTTCGGTTCGCGGCTCGGGGCCGGTCGCCGCCGTCCTCCGCGACAAGGGATACACGGACGTCGTCCATGTGGAGGGCGGCTTCGACGGCTGGAAGCAAGCCGGCCTGCCGACCGATCCGCCGGGCGGCAGCATCAACCAGAAAGCCGGCCAGCCCTCCTGACAGAAGTCCGCGCCCGTGATGGACTATGCGGGTGGACCTATCTGTCGAATTTCCGCTCACACCCATCCTGGCGAAGGCCGCCCGCACGCTACCTGAGGGCGACGGCTGGCTCTACGAACCCAAATGGGACGGCTTCAGGTGCATCATCTTCCGTGACGGCGATGAGGTCGAGCTGTGCAGCCGCGGCGGCAAGCCCCTGACTCGCTACTTCCCGGAGATCGTCGAAGAGGTTCGGTCTCAGTTGCCGCAACGGTGCGTGATCGACGGCGAGTTGGTGATCCAGTCCGGTGACCGGCTCGAGTTCGAGATGTTGCAGGCACGGATCCACCCTGCGGCGTCCAGAGTCGCCCTGCTTCAGGAGCAGACACCTGCGTCGTACGTCGCGTTCGACATGATCGTCGACGGTGACGAAGACCTGACCGACCAACCGCTGTCCGTCCGTCGTACCCATCTTGCGACCGCTCTTGACCGGATCCGCCCCCCGTTCTACGCGACTCCGTCCACCGCCGACGCGGCGGTAGCGAACAGTTGGTTCGACGTCTTCGAGGGCGCCGGTCTCGACGGCGTCATCGCCAAACCACTCGATTCTTCCTATCAGCCAGGCAAACGGGTATTCATCAAACTCAAACACCAACGCACCGCGGACTGCGTGCTGGTCGGATTCCGGTGGCACAAGAGTGGTCCGATCGTGGGATCGCTGTTGCTCGGTCTGTACGACGACCACGGGTCGCTGCAGTTCGTCGGTGCGGCGGCGGCGTTCACGATGAAGCGCCGTGCCGAACTGGTCGACGAGCTCGCCCCGTATCGCGAGAACGCGCTGATCGACCATCCGTGGAGTGACTGGCAGTCGCCCCAGGAGAACGACCCGGAGCGGATGCCTGGGGCGGTCAGCCGGTGGAACTCGGCCAAAGACCTCAGCTGGCAACCATTGCGCCCCGAACGCGTCGTCGAGGTGCAGTACGACCAGTTGGAAGGTTTCCGGTTCAGGCACGTCGCCAAGTTCGTCAGGTGGCGTGACGACCGCGAGGCCAGCTCGTGCAGGTTCGACCAGCTCGATACACCGGTCAGCTACGACTTGGCCGACGTGCTGTCCGCAGACACATCATCCTGATCACGATTGGCCTAGAAGTTCCGGAGATCCGCCAGTGCGCCGTTCGTCGTTGATGCTGGGCACGCTCATCGGCGTGCTGCTGGTCACGGCCGGATGCACCTCTACCGTCACCGGACTGGCGACGCCGGCAATGTCAAATCCGGCTTCGGCGTACGTCGACCCGCTCGCGCCGCTACCCACACCGCCGACTCCCAACATCACCTGGGACGACTGCACAAACTTGATCAAACCGCAGCTGTCCGGCCAGCCCAACTCGGACCGCGATATCACCTACGGCTGCGGCCGGCTCGACGTACCGGTCGACTATGCCCACCCCGACGCGAAGACGTTGTCGCTGTTCCTCGTGAAGGCACACCTGGCCGGTCAGTCCAACCGCATCGGTTCGCTCGTGGTCAACCCCGGAGGTCCAGGCGGCTCGGGCGCAGACCTCGCAATCGGTTTATCGCTGTCACTGCCCATGGGCATTCTGCAACGTTTCGACGTCGTCGGATTCGATCCGCGAGGCGTCGGCAACAGTGCCCCGCTGGTCTGCCTCGACAGGGCGCAGAAGGATGCCGAGGCAGCGAGCCCGCCTCGCCCCAACACGCCAGCAGAAATCACCAATTTCACCAACCACGCACATCAGTTCGCATCCGACTGTCTGAGCAAGTACCCGAACCTCGAACATCTCAATACGGTTGAGACAGCCCGCGACCTGGATCTGATCCGCAACGCGTTGGGCGATGACAAGCTCAGCTACCTCGGGTACTCCTACGGCACCGAGCTGGGCGCGGTGTACGCGACATTGTTCCCCAACCGGGTGCGCGCTTTTGTCCTCGACGGCGCGGTCGACCCGACGCTCAACGACGTCGAGTCCGATCACCAACAGGCCGGCGGATTCGAGAACGCCTACAACCGGTTCCTACAGCACTGCATCGCCCAGGGCTCGGCGTGCCCGCTCGATTCTGACCCGGCCGCCGAGGTCACCGCGCTACTTCAGCAGACCGCGGCCGCCCCGATCGCGAGTCCGGATCCCAAGGAGACGCGCAAAGCGACCGATGGGATCGTCACGACCGCCATTATCTCGGCGATGTACGACGAGACGAGTTGGGACGAGCTCAGTAAGGCGATCGCATCCGCAAAGGCTGGCGACCCGACCGGAGTATTCACGCTGGCCGACTCGTACAACGGGCGTTACACCGACTCCAGTGGCACAGTCCACTTCAGCAACCTGCTCGATGCCAACGCGGCCATCGACTGCAACGACTCGACGCAAGTCGTTAGCCTCGACCAGGTCGAGTCCTACTCGAATGCCTGGGCCGAGCAGTACCCGATGTTCGGCGGATCCTTCGCCTGGAGTCTTTACACCTGTACGCCGTGGCCGACGCGTCGCCATCCGCTGCCCACCATCACCGCGCCGACGGCCGCGCCGAGCCTTGTCATCGGTACGACAAACGACCCGGCGACGCCCTACGCCGGTGCCATCAACTTGACCAAGGCGCTAGGGACGGCTCGATTGCTGACCTGGGACGGCGACGGGCATACGGCGTACCCCAAGACCAGCTGTGTCAGCAACGCCGTCGACGACTACCTCATTTCGCTGTCGCTGCCACCGAACGGACTGGTGTGCCCCGCCTGAGAAGCGCGGCACTCTCGGACCGGGTGTCGGCACTTTGCCGGTTTATGGGATCAGCACAAACTTGCCACTGGGGTGGGCCTGTTGGAGCTCCGCGTGCGCCTGAGCCGCATTCGCCAGCGGAAACGTCTTGGCGACCTTCACGGTGATCCCCTTCGAAGCCGCGAGCTCGGCCAACTTTAGTCTCGACGCACGCCGGATCTCACCGCTCTTCGGGCTGGCGCCGCCGATAGCCGGGAACCCCTCTTTGCCCGCTCGCTCAAACGCGGAGATCGTCACCAGCCGCTTACGGTCGGCGAGGAGCTCGAGCGAGACATCAACGGCTTCGTCCGTACCGACGGTATCTATCGCCGCATCGATCTCGTCGGGCGCCACCGAACGCACTCTGTCGATTAGGCCCTCGCCGTAAGTGATTGGGATCGCGCCGAGTTCGCGCAGGGCATCGTGGTTGGCCTCGCGGGCGGTCGCAATCACCGTGGCACCGCGAATCTTGGATAGCTGAATGACGAGCAGTCCCACGCCGCCGGCGCCCCCATGCACCAAGACCGTCTCGCCTTCGCCGAGGCCGACCGTCTCCAGCGCTTCGTCCGCCGTACCGGACACCGCCGGCCAACCTGCCGCGGACTCCCAGTCGAAGTGCGCGATTTTCGGGATCACCGAATCACCCGGTACGACGACCCGCTCGGTGTACGCACCCGGCACCGCCGACAGGATTACCTCATCGCCGACATTCACCGCCCCCGCGGGGCCAACGGCGCCCTGACCGACGGCCGTGACTACGCCCGACGCTTCGCCGCCTAGGCGTAGCGGCAAGGTTGACTCATCCGTGCCAAACTCGCCGCTGTAGACCTTATAGTCGAACGGGTTGACCCCGATCGCGCGCAGCTCCACGAGTACTTCTCCCGCCCCGGGGGTCGGGTCCGGTTCGTCGATGACCCGAAGTACGGCCGGTCCACCAAATGCCGTTGCTACAACTGTCTTTGTCATGCATCCACCTTTGCATTCGCGGCGCGGCCCGGCAAAGTTGCCTAGGTCGGATTCAGTCGAGAGTGAGCTCCGGCCAGAATGAGTGCGACCCCGCGGACGAAGCGATCGGTCGAGAACTGGCGGCCCAGGTCGTCGTCCAGCGTGTCCTCCCCACTGATGGCACCCAGGTCGGCGGCCTGCCAATGCTGCTGCTCGTTTGTCGTGTAGCCCAAGACGAAGTGCAGCAGTACGGAAGCTGCTGTTTCCGCGTCTTCCGGTACGAGTCCCGCACGGCTCAGCTCATCGGCGAAACTTCGAAACAGCGCCTTGGATCCAAGCTTGAACGCGAAGGCGGTCGCGACCAGCTCGGCGCCGTCCTTATGCGCCAATAGCTCGGTGCGCAGACTCAGCGACAGGTCGGTGATCCGCTCTTGCCAGGTTGCGCCTTCGACGGCGGCGACGTGATCAAGAATGTGATCTGCGAGTCCCGCCAGCAACTCCTGCTTGCTGTTGAAGTGCCAATAGAGCGCGCTCTGTTGAACGCCGAATTCGGCCGCGATTCGCCGCATGGCCAGCGCGGGAAGGCCACCGCTGTCTAACAGCGATAACGCTCCACCCAAAATGTCCGCGCGCGTAATGGTCCCCGCCATATCCCGTTCTCTCAGTTGACGTCAGCACTCGACCTACCTTAACCTGAACGCCGTTCACTGAACAGCGTTCAGGGGACGGCGACCTCAGATTTGAACCCGGCCGCAGCCTGGCATGCACGAGAGGACCCATCACTTGTCTCACCGACGTAACTCCGCGCGCGATCTTGCCCAGATCGCCATCTTCGCGGCACTCATCGCAGCGCTCGGGCTTCCGGGGTCGCTTGCGATCGGGTCCACCGCGGTGCCTATCACGTTCCAGACACTCGGCGTCATGCTGACTGGAGCCATCATCGGCGCCCGCAAAGGATTCCTCGCCGTTTTGCTGTTTCACGTCCTTACTATCGCCGGTTTGCCGCTTCTGTCCGGTGGTCGCGGCGGGATCTCCTGGTACACCACGTCTCCGTCGGCCGGCTACGTGTACGGATGGTTGCTCGGCGTGCTGTTCATCGGCTACTTCACTGCGAAGATTCTTCCGGCCTACCCGTTGTGGGCGGCCTTCGTGATTACCGCGATCGGCGGCATTGTGCTGATCTACGCCGTCGGCATACCGGTCACCGCAATGAACCTGCACCTGCCGATGTGGGGCGCGGTGGTCGACTCGTTCAAGTTCCTTCCAGGCGACCTGATCAAGGTGGTCGCCACCGTGCTCGTCGCCAAACAAGTGCATCGCGCGTACCCGGATTTGCTGGTCACCAACACGCGTGCGCGGGTCCGGGTCGGCAGTGACAGTCACTGACCCCGCGCGGCTGGGAGAGTTGGGCGTGTGGCTGCGCGGCTCTCCCGATAGCCCGGCGCTCACGCTCGGCGGGCGCACCCTGAGCTATCGGCAGTTTGCCGATGAGATCGCCCGCCTGGAGCTCCCCGCGAGCGGATCGGTCGACGCCTCAAGCGTCGACCCCCTGCGCACCCTCACCTTGTTGTACGCCGCCATCACACGCGGCCGACCGGTCATCATCGCCGATCCGGCACACGCGGTCGACACCATTGACGAACCCCCACCAGGCACGTTTCTGGTGGCAGTCACTTCCGGATCGAGCGGACATCCGCGGCCCGTGGCGAGGACCGCCGCGTCCTGGACAGATTCCTTCGCGCCGCTTGCCGAACTCGCCGGTCTTCGTGCGACCGACACGGTCGGGCTCACCGGGCCACTGCACTCGACACTGCACCTGTTCGGTGCCATGCACACCCTATGGCTCGGGGCCCACCTCACTGAGGCAACTAGCGAAGCCACGGCCGTGCACTGCGTGCCGACCGTGCTCATGTCACTGCTCGCCACCCGCCCTAGCCGACTCCGGAGCGCCGTTGTCGCCGGGGCTGCGCTGCCCGACCACGTCACGAAAACCGCTACTGCACAGGGGATCTCGCTCCTCGAGTACTATGGCGCGACCGAACTATCGTTCGTTGCGGCGCGCCAGGTCCCGCGTCCGATGCGGGCCTTCCCCGGCGTCGAGCTCGACCTCCGCAGCGGTGTGCTGTGGTCGCGATCGCCGTACACGTCTCTCGGGTATGTCGGCGTCGACGGGCCGCTGCTTGTCGATGCTGAGGGGTTTGCAACCGTCGGCGACCTGGCAACGCTGTCCAGTGACGGCGACCTTATCGTCCGGGGCCGATCCGATGCCGCAATTCTCACGGGCGGATCGACAGTCATCGCCGAAGACGTCGAGTCGGTCCTCATGTCGCTGCCCGGAGTCCGGTCCGCGGCGGTCGTTGGTCGACCACATCCTCGTCTGGGCCAAGTGGTCATCGCCGTGCTTCAGCTCGCTACGGACACCGACATCGCCACCGTGCGGGCACTTGCTAGGCGGTCGCTGCGCGCCGAAGCCCTCCCAAGACGCTGGCATGCCGTCGACAAAATGCCGACGACCTCGACCGGCAAAGTAGCGCGCACCCTGGTAGCACGCGGCATAGCCGACGGCTCCCTGCTCACCCGGCCGGCGATCAAATCGTGACAACCGCGCACTCCCCAGTCATCGTCTCTGCGCGCCGTACGCCGGTCGGCACCGCCGGACACGGCCTCCGTTCGCTGACAGTCGATGCTCTCGCGGCAGCAGTGCTTACACCCGTCGCTGAGGATGTCGCCGGGCTCGGCCTCGACGTCGACGACGTAATCCTCGGCAACTGCCTAGGCCCAGGCGGCAATATCGCCCGTGTGGCGGCATTGCGCGCAAAGATGGGCGAGTCGGTACCAGGCGTCACAGTGGACCGACAGTGCGGCTCTGGTCTCGATGCCATCCTCCAGGGCGCGTCCCGGGTCGCCGCGGGTGACGCTGAACTGGTGCTCGCTGGAGGCGCCGAGTCGGCGTCGACGGCGCCCTGGAGGATGTGGCCGCCGGCGGGCGACACGCCGGCACATCGCTACACGCGAGCGCCGTTCGCACCGAACGGATTTCCGGATCCCGAGATGGGTCCTGCCGCAGACGCACTCGCCGCCCGCCTTGGAATCAGCCGCGAACGCCAGGACGCATGGGCCGCACGTTCACATCGCCGCGCACTGGCGGCGCAGACAGCCGGGCTGTTTGCAGCGGAGCTGGTTTCGGTCGGCGGTCTCGACCACGACGAGCGGCCCCGCGCGGGCCTCGACGAAAGACGTCTTAGTCGGTTACGCGCCGCGTTCGCACCAACTTCGGACGGATTGACCGGCACCGCGACAGCAGGCAATTCCTGTGGCATCTCTGACGGCGCCGCCGTTACCGCGATCACCACCGAACGCCATCGCGTCAGTGCCGGCTTGCCCGGCCTGCGGGTGATCGCGAGCGCGGTCGCCGGTTCCGACCCGGCGCTCCCGGGCATCGGTGCCATCCCCGCAATCCGCAAAGCACTACAGCGGAGTGATGTCGGCGTACCCGATATCGGCGCCGTCGAGATCACCGAGGCTTTCGCGTCTCAAATCATTGCCGCCGTCGACGACCTCGGCTTTGACGAAAACATTGTGTGCGCAGACGGAGGAGCGATCGCCTACGGTCACCCGTGGGGCGCGTCCGGCGCAATTCTTGTCACCCGACTGTTCACCCGAATGCTTGCGCCAGCTGGGCCAGCTGTCGGGCTCGCGGCCTGCGCAATCGGTGGCGGTCAAGGGATTGCGCTAATAGTGGAGCGGGTTCGTTGAGCCAGATCGAGTTTCGAAACGTGCACCATGCGTACGCCGACCGGCTTGTCCTCGACGGCATCGACCTCACGCTCACCGAGGGTCGCGTCGGGATCGTCGGCGCTAACGGATCCGGCAAGTCGACTCTTGCCCGGATGATCAACGGGCTCGTCGACCCGACATCGGGGGTCGTGTCCATCGACGGTTTGCACGTGGCGAAGAACCGCCGCGCCGTACGCCGGAAGGTCGGGTTCATCTTCACCAACCCCGACAATCAGATTGTCATGCCCACCGTCGGCGAGGACGTCGCGTTTACGCTGCGTCGTACTGGCCTATCCAAAGACCAGGTCGCCACGCGGACGGCCGCCGCGTTGGACCGATTTGGGCTCAGCGAACTCGCAGAACAACCGGCGCACCTGCTTTCTGGGGGACAGAAGCAACTCCTCGCGATGGCTTCGGTGATCGTGGGCGACCCGGCGATCGTGGTCGCCGACGAACCGACCACGCTGCTGGACTATCGCAATGCGCGAATGATCAACGAGATGTTGGCCGGTCTAGACCAACAGGTCGTCGTTGTCACGCATCACCTGCATCTGCTCGAAAACTTCGACCGCGTCATTGTCATTGAGGACGGCCGGGTGTACGCCGATGACACCCCGCAGCGCGCCCTCGACGCTTACCGTGCCCTGCTCGGCTGATGCCCCGATGATCGGTCTCTACGTCGCCGGAAACTCAGTCCTACACCGGGTTCCTGCCGGTCTCAAGCTCCTGCTCTTGGCGATCGGCATCTTCGGGGTTCTGCTGTTGCGCCGACCCTGGCAGATGGGAATCGCCCTACTCGCGGTCATAGCGCTGTATGCGCTGGCGACGGTCCCGTGGCAGACCGCGTGGGCGCAGCTGCGGCCGCTGGTCTGGATCGTCGTGATCGTCGCGTCGTTCCAGCTCGTCTTCGCAGGCGTCGACCGCAGCGTGATGGTCGCCGGCGCACTAGTTGTAAACGTGGCGCTCGCCGCGTTGCTGACCCTCACCACTAAGGTGACGGCGATCCTCGATGTGTGCCAATGGCTGCTGCGGCCGTTCAGGCGCGTCGGGCTCGATCCCGACCGGATCGGGCTGATGCTTGCGTTGACCATCAGATGCGTGCCCCTGGTCGCCGGCATTGTCTCCGAGGTGTCTGATGCCCGCAAGGCTCGCGGGGTTATCGGACTACGTGGGTCCGTCGTCGCGCTGGCCGCGCCCGCCGTCATCCGAGCGCTTCGCGCCGCCGATGCCATCGGCGAATCCCTTACCGCCCGCGGCATCGACGACTAGTGCGGATGCGCCTTCGTCGGCCAACTGCAATTCCGCGGTTTCCTCATAGACGGGGAACTGCCGCGGTACGACGAAAACCAGCACAAGGAACGTCAGGACCCCAGCAATCAAGAGCCCGACAAACACCGTGTGCATTGACAAGTGCAGCGAGTCGCGCAGGTACGCCGCGACACCCTCGTCTTCATGTCCATCCGCCAGCAGCCTGCTGATATCGCTGACGCTCGACGGCAGACCACCGCGGACATCCGCCGGCGCGGAGTCGAGCCTGCTGAGCAATACGAAGTTGGTGATGGCGCCAAAGATTGCCGCACCGAGACTCTGTCCAAGAGTGCGCGAGAACATCGAGCCGCTGGTGATTACGCCGCGCTCGGACCACCCGACCGTCGACTGCAGGCCGATGAGCATCGGCATCGACAGCAGGCCCATCCCCGCGCCCATCACCGCGCTTGCAACCGTCGGCTGCCAGGGCGCGGCGTCCGCGTCCAGCGTCACGAAGATAACCTCCGCCACCAGCGTCAAGCCGCAGCCGATCAGCGCGGTATCCCGGAACCCGATTCGCAGGTACAGCCGGTGCGCCTGCGATGAGGCAAGTGGCCAGGTCACCGTCATCACGGCGAGCACAAACCCAGCGGCGATCGGGCTGAGGCCAAGTACGGACTGCGCCCACGTCGGCAACGACGTCGACAGGCCAATCATCATCAGCCCCGCGATCAGCGTGGCGACGTACGACCCGGCTGTCAACCGTCTGGTCCATAGCCACGGCGGAACGACCGGCTCCGCGGCTCGGCGTTCCACGACAGTGACCATCACAAACGCCAGGACCGCGCCTCCGAAGACGACGAAACTAGGCACTGATAGCCATGCCCACGACGTACCACCCTGAAGGAGCCCGAAGACCAGGAGTCCTGAGGCGACGAGGATCAGCCCGGCGCCGGCATAGTCGATCCGATGCCGCTCACGTACGACGTTCTCCTTCAGGTAGCGCATCAGCATTGCCAACGCGATCGCGCCGAGCGGCAGATTAACCAGGAAAATCCACCGCCACGAAGCGTACTCAGCGAAGATGCCGCCGGCTGCGGGCGCGGCAATGGCCGAGATCCCCCACACGCTGGACAGCCAACCCTGGATCTTGCCGCGCTCCTCCACCCGGTAGAGGTCGGCCGCGACGGTGTTGACCGTCGCGGCGATCGAACCGGCGCCGAGCCCCTGGACGGCCCGGAAGATGATCAGCGAGAGCATGTTCCACGAGGCCGCCGACAGCGCCGAGCCGATGAGAAACAACACGATTCCGAAGACCAAGACCGGCTTGCGGCCATATAGATCAGCCAGCTTCCCGTAAACCGGGATCGTCACGGTGTTGGCTAATAGGTAGACAGAAAAAACCCACCCGATGAGGTTGAATCCGCCGAGGTCACCGACGACCTGCGGAATAGCCGTGGCGACGATAGTCGTATCCATAGCCATCAGCGCCATCGACAGCATGAGGGCGACAAGTACCGGAAATCGCCGGTCCCGCTGCTTGGTCGCCACAGTCACTCCGTTAGGCCGATGGTGGATCGGTGGTATGCGCGTCGATCAGATTACTGAAGCTGATTCGCCTGGCAGAGGCGGTGTGCGGCACGACTTCTCCCCGCATGGGAAGATGGAACGTGGATAAACCGTTACCGCATTACTACTCATAGATACCGAGCTGTGACCACAGCGCCTCGTCGCGCAGCGTCCAGTTATCGATTTCCGCACCAACTCGAAGGTGGCCTAGCATGACAGTCGCGCACGATCTCGCACCAAAGTTCGCCGAATATGCACACCCTGAGCGGCTCGTCAGCACGAGCTGGCTCGCCGACCATCTCAACGAACCAGGGGTCGTCGTCGTGGAGAGCGACGAAGACGTGCTGCTCTACGAGACCGGTCACATTCCCGGCGCCGTCAAGGTGGACTGGCACCTCGATCTCAACGACCCGGTCGCCCGGGACTACATCGACGGCGGGCGATTCGCCGACCTGATGTCCGCCAAAGGGATAGGCCGCGACACTACGGTCGTGATCTACGGCGACAAGAGCAACTGGTGGGCGGCGTACGCCCTATGGGTCTTCACCCTTTTCGGTCACCCCGATGTGCGATTGCTCGATGGTGGGCGCGCCCTGTGGCAGGCCGAGGGCCGAGAGATGACTACCGACGTACCCTCCGTGACACCGACCGACTACCCCGTTATTCGCCGCGACGACAGCCAGATCCGCGCCTTCAAAGAAGACGTGCTCGCCCACTTCGGCTCGCCGCTGATCGACGTACGGTCTCCGCAGGAATACACCGGCGAGCGCACCCATATGCCCGACTACCCGCAGGAAGGATCGCTGCGCGGCGGGCACATCCCCACTGCCGAGTCCGTTCCATGGGGTCGGGCCGCCGCCGAGGACGGCACGTTTAAGTCGCGCGCTGAACTCGAAGAGATCTACCAGGACGAGAAGGCGCTTTCACCCTCTGACAACGTCATCGCGTACTGCCGGATCGGCGAACGTTCAAGCCACACCTGGTTTGTGCTGCATCACCTCCTTGGCTTCGACAAAGTGCGCAACTACGACGGTTCGTGGACCGAGTGGGGTAACGCCGTGCGCGTACCGATTGCAACCGGCGAGGCGCCGGGCGAAGTGCCGGGATCGCCTGCATAGTAGACAAATCGATCGTTCTAAGCATCTGTTTGTGAGGAGTACGCCGTGACTGAGCCGATGACGGCCGATTTGCCCGAGACACTCGCCGGGATCGCACAGGACTTCCACGACCTGGCCGTCCCAGACCGGTTGACGCTCTTGCTGGAGTTCAGCAAGGAATTGCCAGATCTACCGTCGAAGTACGCCGACCATCCTGAGTTGCTCGAGCCGGTGCCCGAATGCCAGTCCCCGATCTTCCTCGTCACCGAGGTGGCAGACACCGGCCCAGAGGCAATCGTGCGACTGTTTTTCTCGGCTCCTCCGGAGGCTCCGACAACCCGTGGCTTCGCGGGAATCCTCAGCGAGGGCCTGGACGGTATGACCGCCGAGGAACTGCTCGACGTACCGATGGATCTGCCATTTCGGCTGGCGCTCGGCGAGGCCGTGAGCCCGTTGCGGCTGAATGGAATGGTCGGCATGCTGACCCGTATCAAGCGTCAGGTGACGGAGAAGGCGGGGCTGTAGCCCGTACGAGCACGCTCGAAGTTGCAATACAAAGCCCGCCGATCCCCTGGGGTGCAGGGACGGCGGGCTTTGTGACTTCCGCGTTATCTGGTGTCGCTAACCGACCCTAAGGCCGCTGAGCGACATTAAGGCTGCGGTGGCCGATTGCCGGCATCGAACTGCTGCGTCGGCCGATCATCGGGGTAGCCCTGCTGCGGCGAAGCGCCAGGAGGCGGGGCGAACTGCTGGGCGCCCTGCGGGCTCTGGAACTGCTCCTGGGCCGGGTAGTTCTGCGGCTGACCCTGCGCTGCCGGACGCTGACCCTGACCTGCCACGGGGTACTGACCCTGGCCCTGACGGTTCGCCGTCCGAGTCTGGTTGTGCTCCTTCGCCGCCTTGGTGTCGGCCGACATCTGATCGAGCCACCCGTCCCAACGCTGGCGCATCGGACCGATGAGTCCGCCGCCCACACCGACGATGATGACGCCGGCGATCGTGGCAAGGACTACGACCAGGACCGGGGTGGTCACCGCGAGGCCGATGCCTATCTGGTTGAGCGCGGCGATCACGCCGAGCGCGATGATGAACCAGCTCGCGATCTTAGCCAGCGTCGCGCCGTACGAGAGCGCGCTGAGCGAGCCGCTCAACAGGTCCCGCACGACTCGTGCCACGGCCGCGGCGATAACCACGATGATGATGGCGACGATCGCCTTCGGCAGCCACGCGACAATGTCGTTGACGATCGCACTGACTGGGTTAGTCGGGCCGAACGCCGACAGAGCCAGTTGCAGTGTAATGAGCAAGATGAAGTAGTAGACGAGCTTCTCAATCAGCGTGATTGCCGTGAAGTTCGAATTCTGGAAGAACTTGGAAATCCCGGATCGGTCGAGTAGCCGCGCGAACCCGACCTTGTCGAGGACCATCCTCACCAGCTTGGACACGGCCTTAGCGATAAGCCAGCCGATAAGCATGACGATGAGGAAGATGACGAGCTTGGGCACAAACGAGGCAATTGATGCCCACGCGCTTGTGAGACCCGAACTCCAATCCAGGGCTAATTGAGATGTGGATATTCCAGCTGACATGTGGCTCACTCCGTTGTCTAGCGGACAGTTCCTTACCTTTACCCCAGTTCGACGGTAACAATCATTCGGCCAAATATTGGCGATTTCGCAAGGTCACCGGCTCAAGTCCTACGGGCGGCGGTGCACTAGCAGCGGGAGCACGGCCTTCGCGCCGGCCGTGCGAAGGTGTGATGCGGCGACCGTGACGGGCCATCCCGATGAGCTCGCGTCGACCACAAGCAGCACGCTGCGGTCCGCGACAGCGTCGCACAACGCCTCGTTGACTCGGATCGAATCGCGCCAGTACGCCGCCTCGTCAGCAGAGGATGCGTCCGTTGCCAATGCCCGGTCGGAAATGATCGGCATCTCGGCCGTTTGCAACTTGCCGACGGCAGCGAGGTGGCGCGCAATACCGCCTGTCAACTGGGAGAACCCGGCGGCGGGAAGCGCGATTGCGACTTCAGGCCGGCCCGACCAGGAGGATCGCCATCGCGAGAGTGTGGCGACGGCGGCATCGTTGAGCTCTTGCACCGGTTCCCCGTCGACCCCGAACGCCTGCCGGATCACCTCGCGCCATTCTGGCGCGTCTGCGTGCACGATGACACGGCCAGGATCGGGCATCTCGTTACCGGGTATCCGGCCTCGGCTACCGAAGGCGCCTCCCGGCCACATCTTGCGTGGTTCGAGCACGTGCGTCTCGCCGCGCAATATGGTAGTGACCTGCGCCACAATCTCGTTCGAAGGCTCCACACGCAGCGGTTCGGGCAGCCTGCCGAGGCACACCGAACAGCGTCCACACGCTGCCGCCGTCTGGTCATCGAGCGACTCCTGCAGAAGCTGCATCAGGCAGCGTTCACCACGCGTATAGGCCCGCATGATTTGGGCTTCGCGTCTGCGGGTCGCGATGATCGCGTCGTAGTGAGGCGCGTCGTATCGCCAGTCCTTGCCGGTGCGCCGCCAGCCGCCCTCGGCACGCTCGACCACGCCGTCGACGGCGAGTTGCTTGAGCATCAGCTCCACCTTTGTACGACGCAGACCAGTCTCAGCCTCAAGCGCCGGCACGCTGGCCAGCTCGCCATCCGAGTACGCCGCCAGGCCTGCAAGCAACTTCTCGACCTGGCGTTCATCGGGGATGGTCGCGGTCGCGAAGTACTCCCAGACGCCAGCATCCGCTTCAGACGGCAAGAGCGCCACGATGGCGTGGTCTATCGCGCGACCGGCACGTCCGACCTGTTGGTAATACGAGACTGGCGACGGTGGGGATCCCACGTGCACGACAAATCCCAGGTCCGGTTTGTCGTAGCCCATGCCCAGTGCCGACGTCGCGATCAACGCCTTGAGCCGATTGTCGCGAAGCTGGTCTTCCAGCCGCTCGCGCTGCGCAGCGTCCAACTTGCCGGTGTACGCCGCGACCTTGGTATCGCTGCCATGAACCGCTTGTACGGCGGCGGCAAGGCGTTCGGCGTCGGCGACCGTGAGCGTGTAGACAATGCCGGACCCGGGCAGTTCCGGCAGATGGTCTATCACCCACGCGTAGCGTTCGAGCGGCGACAACGCGTCTACTACGGCCAGTTGCAGACTCCTGCGCGCGAGCGGGCCCCGCAACACCAACGTCGTCTCGCCGAGCTGCGCTGCGACATCTTCTGTCACGCGCGCGTTCGCCGTCGCCGTCGTGGCTAACACTGGCGTTTGCGGATTGAGTCGCTGCAACACCTCGGAGACCCGGCGATAGTCCGGCCGGAAGTCGTGTCCCCAGTCCGAGACCGCGTGCGCCTCGTCAATGACCAACAACCCGAGGTTGCCGGCAAGCCGGTCGAGCACCCGGCGGCCGAAGCCGGGATTGGCCAGCCGTTCTGGGGACACGAGGAGTACATCGAGATCGCCGCTGCGTAAGGAGTCTTCGATTGTCGACCATGCGTCGATGTTGGACGAGTTGACGGTCGCGGCGCGCAGTCCCGCGCGCTCGGCGGCTGCGACCTGATCGCGCATGAGGGAGAGCAGCGGCGAGACCACGAGTGTCGGACCGGCACCTTCATGCCGTCTGATCGCGGTTGCTGCCCAGTACACCGCGGACTTCCCCCACCCGGTCGCTTGCACGACCAGCACACGCGCGGCCGGCTCGCACAAGGCGGCGACCGCCTGCGCCTGGTCGTCGCGTAGCCGGGCACCCTCACCCGCGATCGATACGATCACCGACGCGGCGATCTCCGAGCGGGGCTCGGACAACTGGTCCACTGTCTGATCATTCAACGCATCGGTCATGACCACGACCCTAGGGGTCCGCGCCGACACGTGCGCACCATCATCCACAACCCTCAAATGTCCCTCTTGCTATCCCCAGAGCAGACTGTTGCCATGCAGCGACCAGATGAATCCGGTGATGCCGGCCCGATGCCTGACCCTGACACCACGTCCCGATCGCCCGCCAGGACGATAGCTCTGACCGATGGCGTCGCAGCGATCGCGATGACCTTGTTGGTGCTGCCGTTGATAGACCTGGTCCCCGAAGCCAGCAAACTAGGGTTCGGCTCGATGTTTGTCGACAACGTCGGACCGTTTTTTGCGTTCGCACTCTCATTCTTCGTGATCTACCAATTCTGGACCACCCACGACCGGCTCTATAGCGCATTCCCCAACCACAATGCGCGAGGCGTGACGGGACTGCACGGGATATGGCTGCTCTCGATCGCATTCCTGCCGTTCCCAACGGCGCTGCTCGGCCGCACCGACAATGGCGGGGCCGTCCCTCTGTATCTGGGTACGTTGCTTGTGATCAGTCTCAGCGGGGCGCTGATCGCACTCGGCGTGATGCGTCGCTACGAAATAGAGTCGGGCCAGGCCTCGCAGATCGTCACGGCGATACAGATGCGGTCGACGTGGCTGACGACCGCCGTTTTTGCGCTCTGCTTCGCGGTGAGCTGGTGGCTTGCCGATGCTGCGCTGTATGGTCTGCTGCTGCTGATCCCGGCCCGACTGCTGATCAGGCGTGCGCCGGCCCGCACCAGCTAGCGGCAGCACCGCACGTGCTCGCTACTGAGCCATTCGATTGCCGTGTTCATCCCAATGACCCTCGACCTTCTTGGACGGCTGTACTCGCGGAGGCTCGCCAGGCATCTTCGGGTATTCGGGTGGCCAGTTGAGCTCGCCACCCGGCAGCGACTGCCACAGGTCCAGCAGCGGCGTGATGTCATTAGCCGTCTCGTTCATGCCAGCCCACGGGTCACCATCGGCGAGGTAATCCACGACGGTAGTGACGTTGAAGGCGTGCGGTGAAGTAGTTTCGGCCAATCGCTCCCACGTCATTGGTGTCGAGACCGGAGCACCCGCCCTCGCCCGCACGCTCCACGCAGAGGCGACACTGCGATCACGCAGATTCTGGTTGTAGTCCAAGAAGACTGAGGACTCCCCTCGCTGTTCCTTCCACCACGCCGTGGTGACTGAATCGTCGCGACGCGCAAGTTCCCTACCCAGACCGATGGCGGCGTGGCGCACCTCGTCAAAGGTCCACCGCGGCTCGATGCGGACATATACATGGATGCCACGACTGCCACTGGTCTTCGGGTAGCTCCTCAGACCGAGCTCCTCCAAGAGTTCTCTGGCTGCCATCGCGACCCTTCGCACGTCGCCGAAAGTCGCTTCGGGTTGAGGGTCAAGATCGATACGCAGCTCGTCGGGATGGTCGACATCGGGCCGGCGTACCGGCCATGGATGGAAGGTCAGCGTGCCCATCTGTGCGGCCCACACGAATGCAGCGGGTTCGCTCGCACACAACTCATCGATGGGCCTGCCGTTGGGGGTTGCCACGCGCACCGTCTCTACCCACTCGGGAGCTCCCTTTGGCAGGCGCTTGGAGTAGAACCCATCCCCCTCCTTCTCTGGGGTTGTCAGTGTCATGCCGTCGCGGTAGCCGTTAGGCCATCGTTCGAGGGCGCACGGCCGCTCACCGATGCTGGTCATGAGTGCCTCAGACACGGCGGCGAAGTAGGAGCAAACCTCCAACTTCGTCAGAGCAGGCGTCCGATCCGTGGCCTCGAACACGACCCGATCAGGTGACGACACACGGACGTCGCGTTCGCCAACTTGCAGGTGCGCTGCTGGAGTCTTTGCCATTGCCTAGCCTTCCTCCGCCTGGTCGCACAGGGGCCATTGTGTGGTCACAACGAAACGCGCCCAGCCGAGTTCAAGCGATGCTACTTCGAAACCTGGACAGATCCGATACCAAGGTCTCGCGACCGTGGCGGCAGCGACGTACCGTGGAGGCATGACTTCTCATGCAACTGAACCAGCGCCCACCGTCGACAAGACCGACGAGCAGTGGCGCCAGCAGCTCAACGACGAAGAGTTCGCGGTCCTTCGGCAGGCCGCTACCGAGCGTCCGTTCACCGGAGAGTACGTCGACACCGAGACCGAGGGCGTGTATCAGTGCCGCGCTTGCGGTGCCGAGTTGTTCCGCTCCGACACGAAGTTCGGCAGTCACTGCGGGTGGCCGAGCTTCTATGCACCTTCCGAGTCCGACGCCGTGATCCTGCGCGAAGACTCAACACTCGGCATGACCCGCGTCGAGGTTCTCTGCCGTGCCTGCCATTCCCACCTCGGCCACGTTTTTCATGGTGAGGGTTATGCCACACCGACCGATGATCGATACTGCATTAACTCGGTTAGTTTGACCCTCGAGCCGAAGGCCTAGGCAACCGAGGTCGAACTATTCGTAGCCGTCCGCCCCGTCACTGAGGAGTACCACCATCATGAGAAGAGCCGCGCTCGTTTCCCCTGTCCGCACGCCTGTCGGCACGTACGGCGGATCGCTGCGCCCAGTCCCCGTTGAGGAGCTCGCCGCTCATGTGATCACCGAGGTCGTCAAACGCTCCGGTATCGATCCGGAAGTGATCGAGGACGTTGTGTTCGCCCAGTCCTACGCCAGCTCCGAGGTACCCTGCGTCGGCCGCTGGGCTGCGCTGCAGGCCGGACTGCCGACCCACGTTCCGGGGATCCAGCTCGATCGCCGCTGTGGCGGTGGCCTTCAGGCCATCGTGACCGCATCGATGATGATCGAAAGCGGTGCCGCGGACGTCGTACTCGCCGGCGGGGTCGAGAGCATGAGCAACATCGAGCACTACACGACCGACTTGCGGTGGGGCGCACGTTCCGGTGGCTCCACGCTGCACGACCGTCTGGACCGCGGTCGCGAACGTTCCCAGCCGGTGTGGCGGTACGGCGAGATCTCCGGGATGATCGAAACCGCCGAAAACCTCGCGACCGAATACGGCATCACCCGCGACGAGTCCGACGCTTACGCGCTGCAGAGCCAGCATCGTGCGCACGCCGCGTGGGAGGCAGGTCGCTTCGAAGAGGAGACCGTCCCGGTGACCGTCCCCCAGCGCAAGGGCGACCCGGTCGTGGTCTCCAAAGACGAAGGCGTCCGTCCCAACACGACGATCGAGACCCTCGGCAAACTACGCAGCCTGGTCAAGGACGGCGTGGTCACCGCCGGGAATGCGAGCCAGCAAAACGACGCTTCGGCAGCCGTTCTGATCGTCGCCGAGGACAAGCTAGACGAGTTCAACCTTGAGCCGATGGGCTTCCTCAAGGGCTGGACCGCGGTTGGCTGCGAGCCCGGCACCATGGGCTTCGGCCCGGTCCCCGCTGTCGCCAAGCTGATGCCGAAGATTGGCCTCACCCTCGACGACATGGATCTGGTCGAGCTCAACGAAGCGTTTGCCTGCCAGGTGCTCGCCGTCCTCAAGGGCTGGGGTTGGTCGGACATGGACAAGCTCAACGTCAACGGCGGCGGCATCTCGCTCGGCCACCCGATCGGCGCGACCGGCGTACGCATCGCGACCTCGCTGCTGCACGAGATGAAGCGGCGTGACGCAAAGTACGGCCTGGAGACAATGTGCGTCGGCGGTGGCCAGGGCATGGCGGCGGTCTTCGAATCCGCTAACTAACACGCACTTCTCGATGGGCCGGCCCGATCTGGGCCGGCCCATTCTGCATTCCGCTGTTTCGTGAGTTGGCGGGATCTGTGGGCATCTTGACATTTACGCCAGATCGTTGCCACGGCAGTATGGAGCCATGACCACGACATCGCCGGACCCGCGACGCGTGGTCGTGCTGTGTTTCAACGATGTGCAGTCACTCGATATCACCGGTCCTCTTGAGGTTTTCGCCAGCGCCAACAAGATCCGGCGGCCTGACGCGGACGACGAGCCATACGAATGCGCGCTAGTCAGTGCCGCGGGAACGGTCCGCACCTCGAGTGGCCTCACGCTGCTCACCGACAAGCTCCCCCTCAACACCGCCGGCATCGACACGATCGTCGTACCTGGCGGATTCGGCGCACGGCACCTCGCCAGCGACGACCCCACTGTCCGCTGGCTTACGCGTGCCGCCCCCAGGGCCCGGAGAGTCGCAACCGTGTGCACGGGCGCTTTCATCGCCGGCCGTGCCGGGCTCCTGGTCGGGCGTGAGGTGACGACGCACTGGGCGTACGGCGAGCAGCTACAGAACGAGTTCCCCGAGGCTGCGGTCAATACCGATCCGATCTACCGTCACGACGAGGACCTCTGGAGCTCGGCAGGTGTCACGGCGGGTATCGACCTCGCGTTGGCCCTCGTGCAGACAGACCTCGGTCACGAGGCATCTCAGACAATCGCTCGCTGGTTGGTGATGTTTCTGCACCGGCCAGGCAGTCAGAGTCAGTTCGCGATGCCCAGCTGGGCGCCGCGGGCGCGACTCTCACCCATCCGCGAGGCTCAGAATCTGGTCGCGGCGGACCCGGCGGCCGATCATCGGGTCGGCGTACTGGCCACGAAAGTCGGGATGAGTGAACGCAACTTCACCCGAGTCTTCCTTCGGGAGGTCGGCGTCTCCCCTGCCCGGTACGTCGAGGATGCGCGAGTGCGCACTGCCCGCGTCCTGCTGGAGAAGCGTGACGGCACGACAAACTCAATCGCCCACCGTTGCGGGTTTGGCACGGCAGAGACGATGCGCCGCGCGTTCATACGCCACGTCGGCATCGCCCCGGATCACTATCGAGGCAGATTCGGCAACGTATGACTCCCGAACTATCCACGACCGAAAGGACACCATGAAGCTAGCGATCGCCCTGTTTCCAAGGATTACCGCACTCGACGCGATCGGACCGTACGAGGTTCTGCAACGCATCCCGGAGTTCGAGGTGACCTTCGTCGGGCACGAGCGCGGCGAGGTCCGTACCGAGAACGGCATGCTCGGGCTGATCGTCGACGCGACATTCGAGGACATGCCGAATCCTGATGTACTGCTGATGCCCGGCGGGATCGGTACGCGCACGCTGATCAAGGACAAACGCATCCTCGATTGGGTACGCGGCGCGTACGACGGCGGCGCATTGGTGACCTCCGTCTGCTCAGGCGCCTTGGTAATTGCCGCAACCGGTCTGCTCGACGGACTTACCGCTGCCACGCACTGGGGCGTCTACGACCTGCTGAACACCCTCGGTGCAACTGCCGTCGAGGATCGCGTCGTACCGCATTGGGAGCGCCGAATCGTCACTTCGGCGGGCGTTTCCAGCGGCATCGACATGGCCTTGACGCTCGCTGCGCATCTCGTCGACGAGACCGCGGCGAAGGCGGCGCAGCTGTTCATCGAGTACGACCCGCAGCCGCCGTTCGACAGCGGGTCCCTGGCCAAGGCGGGCCCGGAGGTGCTAGCACGGGCCAAGGAGAACAACAAAGTCCGCGCCTAGCGCAGGTCCGTCACTGACCTTTCGTTCGATCCGGTGAATCGTGGCCTCGGCTCAGACAACTACGAATCGGTGAACTGTCACCGATGTCCTGACACATCACAACGCGGCCTGTGAACAACCTCAAAATTGTCGTACACCTGTCCTACCATCGAGACATGCGTAGGAGCCGGAGAACACCCCACGACCCGATCGGCCTGATCAACGATGACGACGTGCTCTACGGCGGAGAGTTCACCACCGCAATCGCCACCCTGAGCACACTCGAGACGGCCGCGGCACGTCACCACCACGCCGAAATCACCGCCCTGGTCACCGCGCACCGTAACTGCGCGCAGTTCCTCGAAGCCGACGCCGACCCCGCCGCGGTCCGCGCGCACGGACCGCACTGGCGCGTAGACACGTGGCTATCGGCGCGGCAGATCCTGCTCGCCGAATACGCGCCCGCCTGCGCGCTCAGCCTCAGCACCGCCAGCAGCAGGATCAACCACGCCCTCGCCGCGCACACCAACCACCCGGACGCCGTCACCGCGCTACTGCACCCCGCGAGCGGGATGACTGTACAGAAACTCCGCATCCTGATCCGCGAGACCGAAGCGCTGCACCATCAACAATGCGCCGAACTCGACGCGATCGTGCTGCCACGCGCCGCAGGAGACAACACCGCGCAATGGCGCCGCCGGATCCGCGCAGCCCTCCTCGCGGTCCTCGGCACACCGATCGCCAAGAAGATCCGTAAGAACCGGCAGTCTCAGCGGTACGTCGCGATCAGCCCCGACGGCGACATCGCGCACCTGCTCGGTGAACTACCCCTCGCCCAAGCCCAAGCGTTCACCACCGCCCTGGACGACCTCGCCGGCGACGCGGCGCCCGGCGACACCCGTACCCACCAGCAGCGCCGCGCCGACGCGCTCCTGACCTGCGTGCTCGGGCCGGCCGCGTTCACCCGCGACCACTCCGGCGACCCGGGCACGGCCTGTTTCGACGAAGACGGGCAGTACACGATTATCGACCCGGCCGAGACCGGGCAGGTCACCGAAATGTGGGACCTGATCCGGCAACTATCCGCGTGCATCGACCTCACCCTGCCCCGCACGCCCCTGGTGACCGTCGACGTCACGATCCCCGCGGCGATTCTGGCCGGTGCCGACACCGCCGCCCGCGCCACGACACAGGCCGGCCCGGCGTGCCCGGCCTGCGGCAGCCACCAACCCGACCCAGCCAGCAACACCAGCAACACCGGTACCTCAGAAGAGGCTGGTGCGACCGACGCCAACGTGACGACCACCGACCTCCGCGCGCATGCGGTGATCAACGGACTCGGACCCATCGACCCCGACCTCGCCCGCACGCTCGCCACAGACGCCCGCTGGCGACGGATCGTCAACGACCCGATCACCGGGATCGTCTACGACGTCGGCACCACCCGCTACCGGCCACCCGCCGACATGCGCCGCCGAATCGTCGCGCGAGACGGCGTCTGCCGCTTCCCCGGCTGCACCCGTAAAGCGGTCTACTGCCACCTCGACCACGTCACCGCATACCCCGCCGGGCCCACCGCCGATGCCAATCTCGCCGCACTCTGCGAATTCCACCACCGCATCAAACACCAGACCGGATGGACACCCACGATGCACACCGACGGGCGCATCGACTGGATCAGCCCCACCGGCCGCAAATACACCACCTACCCCATCAACCGACAAGCACCACCCCGCACGACCGCGGCCTAGTTCCACAGCAGTCATATTCAGACGGAACCACCCACGCAGGCTGCCCTGCGCGGGTGGTTCCGGTGGTTTACGGCAAACCGTGCTACGGCATGCTGGCGAGAATTTCACCTATCGGGCGGCGGATCCCGCTGTAGAACGGAATCTCTTCGCGGACGTGCCGGCGCGCCTCCGCGGCGCGCAGCTCGCGCATGAGGTCGACGATGCGGTGCATTTCCTTCGCCTCAAACGACAGCATCCACTCGTAGTCGCCGAGCGCGAACGCCGCAACTGTGTTGGCCTGCACATCGCCATAGTCGCGCGCGAGCTTGCCGTGGCCGGCCAGCATTTCGCGGCGCTCCTCATCGGGCAACAGATACCAGTCGTAGGACCGCACGAACGGATAGACGCAGATGTACTTCAGGGGCTCCTCACCATTGAGGAACGCCGGAATGTGCTGGCGGTTGAACTCGGCAGGGCGATGCAGTGCCATCTGCGACCACACCGGCTCCAAGTGCGCACCGAGTGCACTTCGACGTACGGCGGAATACGCCCGCTGCAGGCCATCGGGATCCGGCGCGTGCCACCAGATCATGATGTCGGCATCGGCTCGGAAGCCAGACACGTCGTACACGCCACGCACGATCAGGCCGTCGCTCTTCGCGCCGGCCTTGAAGATCTCCTCGATCTCCTTGGCCGCCTTCTTGCGCGAGACCTCCAGTCCGCGCAGCGATGGCGTCAGTTTGAACACTGAGTACATCGTGTAAAGAATCTTCGAATTGAGCTCTTCGGCGCGCTTAGCGTCCGGCTCACTTCTTTTTTCACTCATATTGACCTCATTCGCTCGATATTGCATGTGTCATTGAGAAGTTCCTTCCGTGGACTCGGTCAGATGCGAAAGCACGACCTCGGCGGCCGCTTGTCCGCTAGAGATGCACGCCGGCACTCCGACACCCTGGTACGTCGCGCCAGCAACAGCGAGTCCCTTCACCTCATCTACCGCTTGCCGCACGCGTGTCACCCGATCGAGGTGGCCGACGTCGTACTGCGGTAAAGCTCCGCCCCACCGTTGAACGACGACGTCGCATGGTTGGCCCGAAATGCCGGCCAGGAGCGCAAGATCGCGCCGAGCCAACGCCACAAGGTCGGGGTCCGGGCGCTGAAGCATGGCTTCCTCGCCAATCCGCCCGACCGACACGCGCACCAGAAACAAGTCCTCGTGGCCCGTTCCATCGGCGACCAGGTGCGGCCATTTGTTGGATACATACGTCGCCGCTTTGATCGTCGTACCCACCGAAACGGGCACCAGAAACCCACTACCCGTTGGTGGTGGCATCGCCAGGTCCGCTGTCCGGTATGCGAAAGCGAGGACAGCCATACTTGCGGTCGGGACTTCGGCCAGCGCCGCTGAGCCATCCGCGGTGACCCCGGCCAGCAACTGCGCGGCCTTCGACGGTCCGGTCGCGACAATGACCGACGTCGCCTTGATGAGATGCGGATCGGCGCCGGTGCCAACTTCGACATTGAAGCCGTCAGCAGTACGCCGCAACGACCGTGCGGGGCAGCGCAGATGCACCTGTACGCCGGCGGCCTCGGCCATTGCCGCAGGTAGCCGCGACACCCCACCGTCGACCAGTGTCGTGAAAACCGGCATCGCGGTCGTATCGGTAGATTTCGGCGGCAACAGCACCTTGGCCGCCTCGATCACATCGGGCTCCTGCTGCATCCGCGCGAAGAGTGCGGGCATCGTCGCGGCAAGCGAAAGGCGATCCGCGCGGCCGGCATACACGCCGCCGAGCATCGGTTCGACCAGTCGATCGACGACCTCACCGCCCAAGCGTGAGCCGATCGCTTCGGCCACACTCACATCGCCGCTGAGGACGGCGCCCCGCTGCCGGTCACGCACGGCGGCCACGCCAGCGGTCGTGAGCAGGCCAGAGACGGCGAGTGATTCCTCATCCGTGGGCACACCCATCGAGGTCATCGGCATTGGGTACTGTCCGTCAGCCAAGGCGATCTTTGCCGAAAGAACGCCGGGAAAGCGCATCTGGTCGCCCAGCCCGAGAGTGTCGATCAACTCGAGTGCTTCAGGTCGCCGAGTGAGCAGCGCCTCCGCGCCAATATCGATCGGCACGTCGGCCAAGTGAGCCGCGCGCAGCTTGCCGCCGACCACGTCGGCGATGTCGATCATCTGTACATCGAGTCGCGGATTTTCCTTACGCAGCCGCAATGCCGCGCTCAACCCAGAGATGCCGGCGCCGATGACGAGCACGTCGCACGCTTGAGGAAGCGGTGCGACGCGGGCTGCTGTAACCGTGCTCACGACGCGGCTGACACCTCGTGAACGAGCGCGACGACG
Source organism: Antricoccus suffuscus (assembly GCF_003003235.1). NCBI lineage: Bacteria > Bacillati > Actinomycetota > Actinomycetes > Geodermatophilales > Antricoccaceae > Antricoccus > Antricoccus suffuscus. The sequence goes on along the minus strand of NZ_PVUE01000002.1, from coordinate 388,095 downwards.
CGGGTCAGCACATCCGGGTCAGTGTTTGGAAGCACACCGTGACCCAAGTTGAAGATGTGCCCGGGGGCGCGCTGACCCTCGGCGACGATTCGTCGTATCTCGGTCTCGATCACCTCCCAGTCCGCGAACAGCAGCGCCGGATCGAGGTTGCCCTGCACGGCGTACGCCGGACCCACCTGCGCGCTGGCGTGGTCGAGCGGCGTACGCCAGTCCACGCCGATCACGTCGGCACCGGCACCAGCCATCGACGGCAGCAGTAGCGCCGTGCCCAGCCCGAAATGGATCTTGGGCACCCGATCACCTATCGCCCCGAAAATCGCCGCACTGTGGGGCCGCACAAGCCGTTCGTAGTCCGCGACCGACAAGGCGCCCGCCCACGAGTCGAAGAGCTGCACCGCGCTCACGCCCGCGTCGATCTGGACCCGCAGAAATGTCGAGGAGATCTGTGAGAGCCTCTGCAGCAGGTCGTGCCACGCATCCGGCTGCGAATGCATGAACGCCTTGGTCTTCTCATGGTTGCGCGAGGGGCCACCCTCGATGAGGTACGACGCGAGCGTGAACGGCGCGCCGGCGAATCCGATCAGCGGCGTGTTACCGAGCTCGGCGACCAGTTGACGCACGGCCTGGTCGATAAAGTCCACTTGCGCGGGATCCATGCTCGGCAGCTGCGAGACGTCCGCGGCGCTGCGGATCGGTTCGGCGATGACGGGGCCGACTCCGGGTCGAATGTCGAGGTCGACACCGATCGCGCGCAACGGCAACACGATGTCCGAGTACAGGATGGCGGCGTCGACCTTGTGCCGGCGTACCGGTTGCAGCGTGATCTCGGTGACCAGGTCCGGACGCATGCACGAGTCGAGCATGTCGACGCCGATCCGCACCTCGCGGTATTCCGGCAGCGAACGACCCGCCTGCCGCATGAACCAGACAGGAGTGTGCGGCACCGGCTGCCGCCGGGCCGCGGCGATCAGCGGACTGGCCGTCAGGTCCTGCGGCAGGGACATCGACATGTGTGAATTGGGTTCCGGACTCGAGTGTTCGGTCGCCGTTGAATTTTTTCCCATGATGCCTGACATCTTCCCACGGCTCGTAGAACCCCGCCGCCGGTGAGTGCGCCGCACAGCAACCTTGGTCCGAGGTCACAATTCAGGCTCAGCCGGTATCCGGCGGCGCGTCTCCACCGATGCGACGTCGTTCGGTTTTAGTCTGCTCAGTGTGACCATCGCAAATTCGGCCTCGGACCCGACCTCCGCTCCTGAAGATTTCCAGCGAGCCGTAGCGAGCCTGTCGAGCGTGACGGTCCGGCCCGAGGTGACTCTCGAGCCCATCCGCGCCCCGCAGCGACTCGCGCCGTACTCGTACGCCCTCGGCGCCGAGGTGCTCCTCGACCCGGCCTCCGACGTGGCCGAGGCCACTGGCCGCCTGGTCCTGCTGCACGACCCCGCCGGCGACGAGGCCTGGGACGGCACGCTGCGCCTAGTCTCCTACGTCAGCGCGGCGCTCGAACCAGACATGGCCGGCGACCCGCTACTGACGGATGCGGCCTGGTCGTGGCTGACTGAGTCACTCGAAGAACACGGCGCACCATACGTCGCCCTCGGCGGCACCGTCACCCAGACGTCGTCGACGCGGTACGGCGACCTCAGTGGCCCCGAAAGTACGACGGACCTCGAGATCCGCGCCTCGTGGACCGCGACCGGTCCCGACCTGGCCGGTCATCTCAACGCGTGGGTCAATCTTCTGGCCTCCGCGGCCGGCGCACCGCCGCCCGGCGTTAGCCTCATCGCGCAGCGCGACTCCACGGGCTAGCGAGTGCCCGACTCACCCGATTCGCCTCCAGACGACGACGAGGTCACCGCACTTCTCGAGCCGCCCGGTGGAGTTAGCGCGCCGCTGACGACCCCGGAGCAAATCGCCGACCTGGCACGCAGGTTGTCCTCGGCCGAAGGACCGGTGGCGATCGATGCGGAGCGCGCATCCGGCTATCGCTACTCGCCGCGCGCACATCTAATCCAGCTCAACCGTCGCGGGGTAGGCACCGTGCTCATCGATCCGATCGAGGTGCCGGACCTCAGCAGTATTGGCGAAGCGCTGCGCGGTGTCGAGTGGGTCATCCATGCTGCCAGTCAAGATCTGGCCTGCCTCGCCGAGACAGGAATGCGGCCCGATCGACTGTTCGACACCGAGCTCGGTGGCCGCATCGCGGGCCTCGAGCGCGTGTCGCTCGGCCGGATGACCGAGCTGCTGTTGAAGATCTCGCTGGCCAAGGGACATTCGGCCGCGGACTGGAGCATTCGGCCGCTGCCACGTGACTACCTGGTTTACGCCGCGCTCGACGTAGAGATCTTGCTGGATCTGCGCGACGAAGTTGAGGCGCTCTTGGACAAGCAAGGGAAACTGGGCTGGGCACACGAGGAGTTCGAGAGCGTCCGCACTGCTCCCCCGCCACCACCGCGCGTCAACCCCTGGCGACGCACTAATGGCATTCAGGCCGTCAAGGATCGGCCAGGTCTCGCGATCGTGCGTGCGTTGTGGGAGTCGCGCGACGAGATCGCCAAACGCACCGATCTCGCACCGGGCAAGGTGCTCCCGGACCGCCTTATCGTCGCGGCCGCGATCGCGAAGCCGAAGCATATGGGCGCCATGCTTGACCTCGACGGATTCACCCGCCGCGGCGTGATCACTCACCGCAAGCGCTGGCTCGAGGCGATCAACGCCGCACTGGGCCTGCCCGAGACCGAGCTCCCCCCGCGCCGCGAGCCGACCGACCCTAGTGCACCTCCGTCGCGATGGATGAGCAAGGAACCTAAGGTTGCCGAGTTCTTCGCGACCGCTCGCGAAGTCGTGCTCGCTCTCTCCGAGGAACTATCTATCCCGGCCGAAAACATCGTCCCGCCAACCGCAATCCGCTCGCTCGCCTGGCAACACCCCGAACACGTCGACACCGAGTCGGTTGACGCGTTTCTCGCCGCCGAAGGCGCCCGCCCCTGGCAACGCGCGCTCGTCGCCGAACGCATCGCCGCCGCGCTCAATTAAATCTCGGCCGTCAATCAAAGTTACTCACGGGTAATATAGCGGTATTGCATCATCTTTCGCACCGTTAAGGAGCGCATTACCGTGAGCACATCCGAAGCCGCGCATACGCGCACGGCAACCCCGATCCGTGGGCGCGAGGTCGTCTTCGTCGACGGCGTACGCACACCGTTTGGGAAGGGCAACCACAAGGGCCAGTATGCCGAGACTCGTTCCGACGACATGATCGTCCGTGTCATTCGCGAACTGATGAAGCGGCATCCCGAACTCCCCAAGGACAGGGTCGATGAGGTTGCGATCGCCGCCACCACGCAGATCGGGGACCAAGGACTCACCATCGGACGGACAGCAGCACTGCTTGCGGGGCTACCCAACACCACTCCCGGTTTCGCGATCGATCGCATGTGTGCGGGCGCGATGACCGCCGTGACGACCACGGCGTCGGGCATCGCGGTCGGCGCGTACGACGTCGTGATCGCTGGCGGCGTCGAGCACATGGGACACCACCCGATGGGTGAAGGCGTCGACCCGAACCCACGCTTCGTCGCGGACAAGCTCATCGACGAGTCCGCGATCGTGATGGGCGCGACCGCCGAAAACCTGCACGACCGGTTTCCGCATCTGACCCGTAAGCGCTGCGACGCGTTCGCCAAGTCCTCGCAAGATAAGTACGACGCAGCGGTAAAAGCTGGCAAGATCGGCCCCGAGTTCGCGTCGATGGCGACCCGCTCGACCGAAGCGGGTTGGGGGCTGGCCACGGCCGACGAACCACCCCGACCCGGCACCACTCTTGAAGACCTTGCCGCGCTGAGCACTCCGTTCCGAGTGCACGGCCGCGTCACCGCCGGTAACGCGGCCGGCATCAACGACGGGGCGACCGGTTGCATCCTCGCCTCCGCCGAGACCGCAGCAGAGCTCGGCCTGCCCGTCGGGATGAAGTTAGTGGCCTATGCGTTCGCCGGTGTGGCGCCGGAAGTCATGGGCGTCGGTCCGGTGCCGGCGACCGAGAAGGCGTTGCGGTTAGCCGGACTCGGGATCGAGGATATCGGGCTGTTCGAGCTCAACGAGGCATTCGCCGTACAGGTGCTCGCGTTCTTGGATCACTTCGGTTTGCCCGATGACGACCCACGGGTCAACCCGTGGGGCGGCGCAATCGCGATCGGCCACCCGCTCGCCTCGTCCGGCGTACGGCTGATGACCCAGCTCAGCCGTGAGTTCGCCGAACATCCCGAGGTTCGCTACGGCATCACCAGCATGTGCATCGGGCTCGGCATGGGCGGCACGGTCATTTGGGAAAACCCGGCCTACGAGGGGAACAAGTAACAATGTCAGCTTCGGAGAACTCACTCGCGGAGTCGTTCAAGGACGAGGTCGTCACCCGCGCATACGTCCGCGAGGTACAGGTGCGAGGCCTTGCCGGCCACGTCGCGCTGATCACGATCGACAACGGGTTCGACCACACCAAGCCGTCGACGTTCGGCCCGGCGGGCCTGGCATCGCTGTCTGAGGCGATCGATTCGGCGATCGCGTCGCAACCGACGGCCATCGCCGTGACCGGCAAGCCGTTCATCTTCGCCGTGGGCGCCGACCTCACCGGCGTACCTATGGTCACCACGCCCGAGATCGCCCGGCAGATCGCCCAAGCCGGACACGCCACTTTTGGCAAGCTCGCTCAGACCGAGATACCCACGTTCGCACTCGTCAACGGTGCGGCACTCGGCGGCGGCCTGGAGCTTGCGCTTAGCTGTGACTACCGCAGCCTGTCGGCAAACACCGCAATGCTCGGCTTCCCTGAAGTGTTTCTCGGGCTCGTCCCCGGCTGGGGCGGCACCCAACTGCTCCCGAACCTCATCGGCGCGGACAACGCCGTCAGTGTCATCATCGACAACGCGCTGAACCAGAACAAGACCCTCACCCCCGCCCAAGCGGCGAAGCTGGGCATTGTCGATGTTGTCTTCGACTCCGCCGACTTCCTCGAGACCTCGCTCGCCTGGGTCGCCGACGTCGTCAACGGGAGCGTCGCCGTCAAACGACCCGCGGTGGACAAGGGCGAGGCATGGGACACGGCGCTCAAACGCGGCCAGACGATCGCCAACGTCAAGACGCATAAGGCGTCGCCCGCGCCGTACCGCGCACTCGACCTGATCGCCCTCGCACGCGAGGCCGACCTCCAGGCCGGATACCGCGCCGAAGAGGACGCGCTCACCGACCTACTGATGACCGACGAGCTACGAGCCAGCCTGTATGCCTTCGACCTCACCCAGAAACGGGCGAAGAAGCCCGCAGGCGCACCAGCTCGCAAGCTCGCGCGCAAGGTCACGAAGGTCGGCGTCATCGGGGCCGGGTTGATGGCCAGCCAGCTCGCATTACTGTTCGTGCGGACCCTCGAAGTCCCGGTCGTCATGACGGACCTCGACCAGGATCGCGCCGACAAAGGCGTCGCGTACGTCGTGGCCGAGATCGACAAACTACTGCAGCGTAAGCGAATTTCGCCGGATCGAGCCAACCGACTTAGGGCGCTGATCTCCGGTGCGGTGGGATACGACGCGTTCAGCGACGCCGACTTCGTCATCGAGGCGGTGTTCGAGGAGCTCTCCCTCAAGCAGCAGATTTTCGCCGAGGCAGAGAAACACATCAGCGACGAATGCGTGCTCGCCACCAATACCTCTTCGCTGTCGATCAGCCAGATTGCGGCCAACCTCGATCATCCCGAGCGGGTTGTCGGCTTCCATTTCTTCAACCCGGTCGCCGTTCTCCCGCTGCTCGAAATCGTCCGCGGCCAGCAGACGGACGACGCGAGTCTCGCGACCGCGTTCGCGACCGCGCGCGCCCTCAAGAAGTCGTCTGTCTTGGTGAAGGACGCCCCAGCGTTTGTCGTCAACCGGTTGCTGACGCGGTTTTTAGGCGAGGTTCTCGGCGCGATCGACGAGGGTGCCGAGTTTGCGGTCGCGGATCGCGCGCTCGATCCGCTTGGGCTGCCGATGAGCCCCTTGGTGCTTTTGCAGCTTGTCGGCCCTGCAGTCGCGCTGCACGTCGCCGAAACATTGCACGAGGCATTCCCCGACCGTTTCAAAGTGAGCGCCAACATGAGAGCACTTGTGGACGCTGGCAAGACCAGCGTCTACAGCTGGGACGCGGACGGACGACCATCCCTCGATCCCGATGTCGCGAAGTTGTGGGAGCGCGGCACTGCCCAAATCGACGGGTCCGAGGTACGCGAGCGGGCGTTGTCGGCGCTTGCGCAGGAGGCGCAGCTGATGCTCGACGAGGACGTCGTCGCGGAGGCGCAAGACCTCGACCTGTGCATGCTTCTCGGTGCCGGATGGCCGTTCTGGAACGGTGGCATCACCGCGTACCTCGATCGGTCCGGCGTGAGCGAGAAGGTCAACGGCAAGCGGTTCCTGCCGCGTGGCTACGCGAGCCTGCCGAATGCGTAGCTAGCAGGGGCTAATCGGACTCCAACTCGCCGGCACTCGCAAGCGGTATTCGCACGATCACGTCCAGCCCGCCTTCGGCGCGGGCTCGGGCGACCACGCGACCGCGGTGTGCCATCACGATCGCGTTGACTATCGACAGGCCCAGTCCGGTTCCTTCGCTGCGAGTCCGGTCTGCCGCGCGGCGGAACGGCGCAAACAGCTCCTCGGTGATGTCTGGGTCCAGCACTTGACCGGTGTTGCTGATCGTCAACACCGCCATCGCACTGTCTGTGGTGAGCTCGATCCAGATCATCCCGCCGTCGATGTTGTGGTTGACGGCATTCTGCACGAGGTTGGCTACCAGCTGTTCCAGAAGCCGTGGATCGCCAAGCAGCAGAGCGGGTTTAGTGAGCTCCTCGATCGTGAGGTCATGTGCCTGCGCCTTTGAGGCCATCGCGGAGACGGCAAGCGGTACGGCGTCGGCCAGGTCGTATTCGGACACCTTGTCCAGCCCCTGGTCGATTTGCGACTCGACCTTTGCCAGCACGAGTAACGCCTCGACGAGGTTATTGGCGCGTTCGGTCGCATCGAGCACGACCGCGCCCATCTCACGCAGATCGGGGACAGAGGCGTCCGGATCGGCGAGGGTCACCTCGACCTCGGTACGCATGATGGACAGCGGCGTACGCAACTCATGACTGGCGTTGGCCACAAACCGTCGCTGCGCGTCGAAGGAGCGATCTAGCCGCTCCAGCATCGCGTCGAAGGTGTCGGCGAGATCGCGCAGCTCGTCGTGCGCGCCGGGCAGCGCGATCCTTTCCTTGAGCATGGCGCCCGCCGCGATCCGGCGGGCCGCGGCGGTAACCTCGGCTACCGGCCCAAGCGCGCGGGCCGCGATGATGTAGCCCGCCCCGCCGCCGAGAAGTGCAGAGAACGCCGAGATCAGCAATCCGCGCAGCAGCAGCGTTTCGGCGGCATTCTTGCGGACCGCGTTGACGACCGCAGTGCCCTCAGCCTGTCCTTCGATGTGACCCGGAATCGTGATCTGGATGATTTGGCCGGGCGCGAACTGCAGCGCTGCCTCGATCGAGTTGTCGACAACCAGCATCGACATGAGTACACCGAGGATACTGATCGACGCGGACAGGAACGCGCACGCCAGCGCGAGCCGCATCCGCAGCCCGAGCCGGACAGCGGGCAACGCGCACTACCCCCTGATGCGGTAGCCGGAGCCCACGACCGTCTCAATGACGGCAGGCTCCCCGAGCTTGCGCCGCAGGGTCATCATCGTGACGCGGACGGTGGTGGTGAAGGGGTCGGCGTTTTCGTCCCACACTCGCTCGAGCAGTTCCTCGCTCGAGACGACGGCTCCGTCAGACGACATGAGCACCTCCAGGACACCGAACTCCTTCCTCGTCAACTCGATGTCCTTGCCGTTGCGGCGTACCTCCCGGCGCGCCGAGTCAAGCTCGACGTCCCCGGCCTTGAGCACCGGTGGCGCGGCCGGATGCGACCTACGCCCGAGTGCGCGCACGCGTGCCGTCAGCTCCGCGAACGCGAACGGTTTAGCCATGTAGTCGTCGGCACCCAGTGACAGGCCCTCAACACGGTCGGCCACCGCGCCACTGGCCGTCAGCATCAGCACCCGCGCGTTGGATCCCGAGCGCGACATCTGCTTGAGTACGTCATCACCGCTCATCCCCGGAAGGTCGCGATCTAGCACCACCACGTCGTACGGCGTAATGACTGCCTTCTCGTGACCATCGACCCCGTCGTACGAGACGTCGACGGCCATACCTTCACGGCGCAGCCCGCGCGCGACCGCGTTGGCGAGCTGCCGTTCATCCTCAACTACCAGTACACGCACGTGGACTCCTTCATCGACTATCAGACCTGACTGTTATTTCGAAGCGCCGATACCTCGTGAGGTCCGTGTATGCGCGCATACCAGGACGCTATGTTGTCCGTAATGAGGTCCGCGCTAAGTCCGCACTCTCGGAGAACTTCATCACGTGACCCGTGCTGGGGAAATACCGAAGGTACGCCGATCTCGCGGGTCGGAGTCAGTGACCCGGTATCGCGGATTGCCTGTGAGATAGCCGATCCGACGCCACCGAGTCGCAACCCGTCCTCGACGGTGACCACCAGCGCGAATTCGGTGAGACAGTTAGTCAGCTCGTCCGATACGGGAATGACCCAGCGCGGGTCGATCACCGTCGCGTCGATTCCGCGCTGAGCCAGCGCCGTCGCAACCTCGAGCCCGACTGCCGCCATGGGGCCGACCGTCACGATCGCGACATCTTTGCTCATGCCGTGCGCGAGTACGTCGTAGCCATCGTTGCGTTCGACCGCTGCTATATCAGCAGACTTCGTGCCCTTCGACCAACGCAGGACCGTCGGGGCATCGTCAACGGCGACCGCTTCGCGCAGCTCCAGCCGGAGAGTCTCGCCGTCGCGCGGCGCGGCGATTCGGACCCCGGGCACGGCACTGAGCAACGACAGGTCCCACACGCCGTTATGGCTCGGCCCGTCGTTGCCCGTGATCCCGGACCTGTCGAGGCAGACGGTCACGCCGACACCGTGCAACGCGATATCCATGACGAACTGATCGAAGGCCCGGTTGAGGAAGGTCGAGTAAAGCGCGACGACTGGGTGCAGACCGCCCATTGCCAGGCCCGCCGCGGAAGTCAAGGCATGCTGCTCGGCGATACCAACGTCGAAGGTGCGCGCCGGGAAGTCCTCAGCGAACCGGGCGAGCCCGGTGGGATGCAGCATCGCGGCCGTGATCGCCACTACGTTGTCGCGGTCCGCGCCGATCGTGGCCAGCTCATCGGCGAACACATCGGTCCACGAAGTGCTCGGGACCGCCACCGGCTCCCCCGTCTCGGGGTTGAACGCACCCGGCCCATGGAACAGGTCTTGCTCGTGGTTTTCGGCTGGCGCATAGCCAAAACCCTTATGGGTCACGCAGTGCACGATGACCGGACTACCGTAGTCCTTTGCGAGTTGCAGAGCGTTTTCGACGGCGGCAACGTCGTGTCCATCGACCGGACCGACGTACTTCATGCCCAGGTCGGCGAACATCCCTTGCGGCGACACCATGTCCTTGATGCCGACTTTGATGCCGTGCAACGCGTCGTACAGTACGGGTCCGACGACCGGCGTGGCGTTGATTGCGGAACGGAACTTGTCGAGCGTCTTCTCGTAGCGTGGGGTCAGCCGCAATGCGGCGAGTCGGGTCGCGACGCCGCCGATCGTCGGCGAGTACGACCGGCCGTTGTCGTTGACGACGATCACCACAGGACGTCCACCGGCGGCGATGTTGTTCAGCGCCTCCCATGCCATCCCACCGGTCAGCGCACCATCGCCGATAACGGCCACGACCGGGCGCGGATCGCCCTCGATCTCAAACGCCTTCGACAGGCCATCGACATACGACAACGACGCGGAGGCGTGGGAGCTCTCGGACCAGTCGTGCACGGACTCAGTGGTATTGCCGTAGCCGGAGACCCCGCCGCGAGCGCGCAGCTTATCGAAGCCTGCCTGTCGTCCGGTCAGGATCTTGTGCACGTAGATCTGATGACCGACGTCGAACACGAGCGGCTCACGCGGGGAGTCGAAGACCCTGTGCAGCGCAATAGTCAGCTCGACGACGCCGAGGTTGGGCCCGATGTGTCCGCCGGTCCGGGATACTTTTGTGATCAGGAAGTCACGGATTTCCTCGGCGAGCTCCGGTAGTCGGGACGCGGGGATTCTGCGTAAGTCCGATGGCGACGACACACCCGGGAGCAGATCCACGCCGGTCCCCTTTCTTTGCGCGTTGTATCAGTTCATTCGACACATCAGTCTAGGCCAACAGGGCAACACACTCCACGTGATGCGTCATGGGGAACGCATCGAATGCGCGCAGCCCGCGCAGTTGATAGCCGGACTCGGCGAACGATGCGACGTCGCGTGCCAGTGCGGCGGGGTCACAGGCCACGTACACAATGGCGCGCGGCCGCAGTTGCGCGATCGCCACGCACACCTCACGTTTGGCGCCTTTGCGAGGAGGATCGAGTACGACGATGTCGTATGCGCCGGCGTCCTCGGTCGGCACCACCGACGCAGCTTCCCGAATCCGATCCCCTGTGACCTGACCCTGCCTGAGCTCAACCTGAGGTAGGTCGCCAAGCTGCGCGACGCCGTCGCGGACCGCGGTGTGCGAGCCTTCGATTCCCAGCACGTAGCCGGTGGGCCCGACCGACTCGCCCATTGCGGCCGCGAACAATCCCATCCCGCAGTACAGGTCCAGCACACGGTCACCGGGTATCGGTCCGGCCATGCTCACCGCCGCGGCGGTGAGTACGTCGGCTGCCTGCGGGTGGACCTGCCAGAAGCCGCCGCCTCGAACCTTCCAGCTGCGACCGGCCGCGCGGTGGGTGCTTGTGTGCGACGAGCCCGTGGCGTACGACCATTTTTTGTTGGCCGTCATCTCGCTGACGACCCGCCGATGATCGGCTCCCGCCTCTACGTCGACCTCGACGGCTGGTTTCCAGCGCTGCGCAAACAAGGCGGGCTCTGCTACGTCGGTAGTGGCGATGAGGCAGTCGTCGATGGGCTGTACGTCATGGCTGCGGTGCCGTCGCATCCCCAGCGAGCCGTCGCGTGCGACGGCGTACTGCATCCGAGTGCGCCAACGCAGGTCCGGCGGGTCAAGCGCCTCGACCTCGACCTTGACCTCCAGACCAGCGAGTCGCTCGAACTGTTCACGTACGACGGCGCCCTTCAGCTCGCGCTGGGTCTGCGGGTTCGCATGCTGCCAGTCGCAGCCGCCACAGCCACCAGGGCCGGCGTACTGGCAGGGCGCCGTCACCCGACCGGGATGCGCGGCATGCACCTCGATCGCATCGGCACGGCAGAAACTACCGCCACGGTCCTCGGTGACCTCGACCGTGACGAGTTCACCAGGTAGCGCGTGGCGGACAAAAAGCACTCGGCCTTCCGCGCGCGCGACGCAGTGCCCGCCGTGCGCGACACGTTCCACCTCGACCCGGACCCGCCGACCCAACCAGGAAGAGCCCTGTTCAGAATTCATTAGTACAAATCTACTGCGCGGGCCCGGGTCGGTCGCCGTCCCGCGCCGTGCCACTTACGTTCTCCGAATTGGATAAGCCGTCGCTCTCGAGGTGACGTGCGGCGCTGCCGTCCGGATGCCGTACTCCGCCCGCCCGATCCCACAGCGGTACGTCGTTTAGGCGGTCCTGGCTCGACTCAAGTTGCCACGGGACGTTGGTGACCATGACGTTGGGCATGAATAGAAGTCGCGCCTTGAGACGTAGCGCGCTCTGGTTGTGCAGAAGCTGTTCCCACCAGTGGCCGACGACGTACTCCGGGATGAAAACCATCACCAGATCACGTGGACTGTCGAGGCGTACCCGCTTGACGTAGTCCAGGATCGGTTTGGTGATTTCGCGGAACGGCGAGTCGACAACGGTCAGCGCCAGTGGGATGTCGAATCGATCCCATTCTTCCTGCAATGAGCGAGTGTCCGAATCGTCTACGTTGACGGTCAATGCGGTGAGGGTATCGGGGCGGGTGGCACGCGCGAACGCGAGCGCGCGCAGCGTCGGCTTGTGCAGCCTGCTCACCAGCACGATGCTGTGCACGCGGCTCGGAAGCATCCGGTTGCCCGGCGATGGCTCGACCTCAAGTTCCGCGGACACCTTGGCGTAATGCCGGTGTATTGCCTTCATGGTCAGGAATAGCGCGACCATCGCTACCGCGGCGATCCATGCGCCGTGCGTGAACTTCGTGATGATGACGACAACGAGGACCGTGCCTGTCATCACGAAGCCCAGGCTGTTGATGACGCGTGAGCGTTGCATCCGGGCACGCTCGGCCGCGCCGCGCTCCGCCTTGAGATGCCTCGTCCAGTGTCGAACCATGCCGAACTGACTCAGCGTGAACGACACGAAGACGCCGACTATGTAGAGCTGAATCAGTTTGGTGACATCCGCGTCAAAAACCCACACCAACAGGACCGCGGCCCCCGCCAGCAGCAGAATGCCATTGCTATATGCGAGTCGGTCACCCCGCGTGTGTAGCTGTCGCGGCAGGTAGCGGTCCTGAGCGAGGATCGAGGCCAAGACCGGGAACCCGTTGAACGCGGTGTTCGCGGCGAGCACCAGGATCGCCATGGTCAGGAACGTGACCAGATAAAACCCGATGGAGTGTCCGAATACCGCGCTGGCGACCTGCGCCACAACGGTTTCCTGATAGCCGACTTGCTTTCCTGCCGCATCGACCAGGGAGCCGTCCGCCGGATCGACGATCCGCACCTTGGTCAGCAGCGCCAGCACGGTCAATGTGACAAACATCAGGACCGCGATCGAGCCCATCAGAAGCAGGGTCGTTGCGGCGTTCTTACTCTTCGGTTTACGGAAGGCCGGTACGCCGTTGGCGATGGCTTCGGTGCCGGTCAGCGCCGTGCATCCGGAGGCGAATGCGCGCAACACGAGGAAGAACAGCAGGAAGCCGCTTGGCGGCGGCCCGTGGTCGACGATGTGGTAGCCGGCCGTGGCCGCGAGCATCGTGTCGCCGGTCAGATATCGGAAAAGAGCCCATAGACCCATTCCGAGGATGCTCAGCACGAATCCGTAGACCGGAATCGCGAACACTCGTCCGGACTCGCGAACACCCCGCAGATTGACGAACGCGATCAGCAAGATGCAGCCAAGCGCAATCTCGAGTGTGTAAGGCCGCAGTGCCGGCACTGCGGAAGTGAATGTCGCAACGCCCGAAGATATGGACACGGCGACTGTGAGAACGTAGTCGACAGCGAGCGCGCTGGCCACGGTCAGGCCGGCATCCTTGCCGATGTTGACCGAGGCGACCTCATAGTCGCCGCCCCCGCTCGGATACGCGCGGACGTTTTGGCGGTATGACGCGACGACAACCGCCATGACCAGACAGACGCCCAGCGCTGCCCACCATGTGAAGTGGATAGCGGCCATTCCGCCGATGGCCAGGACCAGCATGATCTCCTGGGTCGCGTACCCGACCGACGACATCGCGTCACTGGCGAAGATGGGCAAGGCAAGCTTCTTGGGCAACAGCGTCTCGCCCAACGTATCGCTGCGAAACGGTCGCCCCACGATCAGACGTTTGAGTATCGACCCCGCACTAGCCACGTGCGAAAGAGTACGTGCTCGGCTGGGCATTGCGCACTCCGACGCCCCCAATGGACACCTATTCGCGACATATCGCCCCGAACGTCCCCTTCGGCAGGCGAAGCGGCTACCGTTACACCGAACCTAACCGCACGTTGTAGGGCCGCTGGAGGGCGATTGTGCACATTGTCATCATGGGGTGCGGTCGCGTCGGATCGTCGATCGCTAAACGGCTCGACAAGCTCACGCACTCAGTCTCTGTCATCGATCAGAACCCCGAGTCTTTCAGGCGCCTCGGACCAGAGTTTCGCGGCGACCAGGTCAAGGGCGTCGGCTTCGACCGCGAGACGCTGATCGAAGCCGGGATCGAGAAGGCGACCGCTTTTGCCGCCGTCAGCTCCGGCGACAATTCCAACATCATTTCCGCACGGGTCGCCCGCGAGATCTTCGGCGTCAAGCACGTTGTCGCGCGCATCTACGACTCGAAGCGTGCCGAGGTCTACGAACGACTCGGGATCCCCACCGTCGCAACGGTGCCGTGGACCGCGGACAGACTCTTTCGCGAGCTAATGGCAGACAAGAACGAGGAACTGTGGCGTGATGCGACCGATGCGGTCAGCCTCAACCGAGTGCAGTACGACGAAGGGTGGATCGGTCGGACCGTGACGAACTTCGAAGAGAACACCGGCTTCCGGATCGCCCTTCTCACCCGGTTCGGCAAGGCGATCCTGCCGACCCGATCCACCGTCATTCAGCACGGCGACGGCGTCTTCGCGCTCAGCTCAGACGAGAGCCGAGTAGCGGCATTCGACCTTGCCGGCAACGCACCTGAGGAGCCACAGTCATGAAGGTCGCGATCGCCGGTGCGGGCGCCGTGGGCAGGTCGATCGCTCGCGAGCTGGTCGGTTATGGCCATCAGGTCATGCTGATCGAACGCAACGCCGTCAAGGTCAACCCGTCCTACGTCCCGGAGGCCGAGTGGATTCACGCAGATGCGTGCGAACTCGCCTCGCTCGAGGAGGTCGCGATCCAGACCTGCCCGGTCGTCATCGCAGCGACCGGCGATGACAAGGCAAACCTCGTCGTCTCGTTGTTGGCAAAGACCGAATTTGGAGTGGGTCGCGTTGTAGCTCGGATCAACGACCCGCGCAACGAGTGGCTGTTCAACGACGCCTGGGGCGTCGACGTCGCCGTCTCCACCCCTCGCGTGCTCGCGGCGTTGGTCGAGGAAGCCGTCGCTGTGGGGGATCTCGTGCGGCTCATGAGTTTCCGCACAGGTGAGGCCAATCTGGTCGAGATCACGTTGAGCAGCACCTCGGCGTACGTCGGACAGCCTGTCGGCGACGTCATCTTGCCGCACGACACCGCCTTGGTAACGATCTTGCGTGGTGACCGGGTTATTGTGCCGACGCGAGACGAGCCGCTCGAGGCTGCGGACGAACTCATCTTCGTCGCCAACGAAAACGTCGAGGGCGAACTTCGCGCGGTGATGACAAAGGAGAGGTAGCGCCGCCCTAACGGCGGCATGGAGGCTAGTCGCGGTCGGGCTGTGCGGTACGCCGGCGGCGAAGCATCGGAATCGAGAAGCTTTCGCCACGCACGCGTCGTACGACGACGAACGTGAGAAGCAGCAGGCCGAAGGTCATCGGGTAGCCGAGGCCGATCCGTACGACGCCGAGCCAGGTTGCTTCGTGCGACTGATACAGCATGCCCTCGACGGCGAACTTCAGCAGGTACGACGCGCCCCACGCAAGCGTCGTCCAGTTATAAGCACGCATTAGTCGCTTGTTGCTGCGCCAGTTGCCCTCTCGTGGGCTGAGGAAGTGCCAGACCACCCCGACAACGGGATAACGGATCACAACCGAACCGATCAGCGCGACGGCCATCAGAGCCGAGCGCCAGATCCCGAAAAGGAAATAGCCGCGGGCCTCACCGGTACGGCTGGCAATAAAGACGCACACCGCGACAGCGACCAAACCACCGATCGCCTGTTGGACACTTTGCTTGCGCGCCAGCCTGACCACAAACACGACCAGCGCGATCGCGATCCCTGTCCAGATCGCAGGCTGCAGCCCGGCGATGATATTGGCGATGATGAATCCGGCCGCCGGGAGCGCCGAATCGAGCACACCACGCCAGCCACCGATTGAATCGATGACCAAGTCGCGCAACGGTCGGCCCTGCTCGGCCTCGGCCGGTATATCGGCTGGCCGGTCGTCGAGGTCATGCGCTTCGTCGCGTTGCTCGTCGCCGTGCCGAATCACACTCACCCTGCCCCAGTGGGCGTGAGTTCGTACCACGGGTTGAACAGCGCCGGCGACCCGTCGCGATCGGCGATTCGCCCGGATACGACCATCTCGCGGCCGGGCTCGATCCCTGGAATGCGTCGCTGTCCCAGCCATACGAGTTCGACCGCGCCGGTGCCGTCGAACAATTCGGCGGTCAAGGTCGGCGCTTTTTCGCTCGGGGTGTAGACGACCGAGCGGAGCCGTCCGGCGATGCGTACCGACTCCCCGGCGACGAGGTCGCGGCAGCAGCAGTTCCCAACCTTGCCGGTGCTCTCCTGTAGATCTTCGGCATCGAGTACGTCGGCGTCGGCGGCAAGCCGATGCATCAGTCGGGAGAAGACACCGCGCGGCTTGTCAGCTTTTGCCGCGTCAGCGGAAGTGGTCATGGCACCAGAGTATGCCAGTCATGGAGCCGAAGATCTGCTCCGTCAGATAGTTAGTTGGCTTACGCCTCGACGGTGCCGTCGTCACGCTCGCTGGCGGCCTCCTCCACCTGCGACGCGAGCGCCGCGGGCAGTTGCAACGTGAGCGGTTCACGCACGGGTTTGGGCTCGGTGCCGCGATTCACTACGACCCTCCGAAAAAGTTCAAGGAAGTCAGCGGCCACATCGTCGTCAATGGCGGCAGGTCCGGCGATCAGTGCCCGAAGGAACCATCGCGGCCCGTCTACGCCGATGAACCGCGCGTCTTGAGTGCCGCCGTCGTTGACGATAGCGGCGCGCAGCTCCGGTCCGAACTCGCCGTCGATCTGTTCGCGTCGTCCCCCGTTACGCTCGATCTCTGAGGAGATATCGGACCGGATGTCATCCCACGCGCCACCGGAGCGCGGTGCGGCAAACACGCCGAGCTGCAGAATTGAGCCGTCTCGCATGAGCGAGACGCCACCGACGGATCCGTCGGTGGCGATTTCGAGACGGACCTCGAATCGCGGGTCGACAGGGACGATGAGCGCGCCGAAGTCGAGCGTCGGCTCGTCGCCGCCCGGGGCATCGAGTATGTCGTACGGGCCGGCGGTCGTTTTACGGTCGTCGCGCTCGACGTGCGTCACCTCGGGCGGTACGCCGCGTTCGCGCAGCGCGCGATCAATTTTCTTGCGGCGGCCAAGCATGTGGGTGGTCTCCTTCGGGTTGCGCCGACATTGGCATCGTGCGGGCCCGGATTTCTGGGCCGTGGTTTCTGGACGTGGAATGTAGTTGTGGTTTCGCTTGGGTCGGGTCTAACCTACCGGCCCGACGAGCCGTGCCCGCCAGACCCGCGGATCGACTCGGACAGTTCGGAAGACTCAACGAAGTCTGCCTGGGTGACCTGTTGGACGAGCAGCTGCGCGACACGGTCCCCGCGGCGTACCGTGACCGGCTCCGTCGGATCGAAGTTGATCAGGTTGACGAGCACCTCGCCGCGATATCCGGCGTCGATCGTGCCGGGGGCGTTGACGATGCTCAGTCCGTGCCGATGGGCGAGACCAGAGCGAGGGTGCACAAGCCCGACGTAACCTTCGGGGAGCTCAAGGGCGATTCCGGTACGGACCAGAGCGCGCCGCCCCGGCCCCAGCTCGACATCTTCGGCGGCATGTAGGTCGGCACCGGCGTCGCCAGGATGGCTGTACGACGGCATCGGTAGATCGTGATCGAGACGACGGACTCTAATCTGCACGGCTTCCACACAGGAAGGCTACTCTCGTAATATGCCTCGACCGGATGCCGATCGGCCCGACTCCTTTACGTCGGCGCGACAGCCCTCTCCCCCGGCCAACTACCGCGAATGGCTGTACGCGCCGAAAGGCGCATGGGCGGTAGTGATCGGGTTCGCGATTCTGTTCAGCGCTCAACTTCATCCCGCCTTGTTGGGAGTGAGTCCGTGGCTAATCTACGGCGTTCCGCTGGCGCTCGGCATTATCGCCCTGCTGTTGGTTAACCGCGGCCGGGTCAGCGTAAGCGACGACGTCGTGCGCGCCGGGGGCAACAGCTTCGACGTCCGCGAGGTCGCCTCAGTCGAGGAACTCGACGTACCCAACACCCGTCGCGCCATCGGACCTGAGGGCGATCCCAGCGCCTGGGCATTCACACGCCCGTGGATCCACACCAGCGTCAAGGTCGTCAGTACGACGGATGACCCGCCGTACTTTTTGATCAGTTCCCGCCGCCCGACCGAACTCGCCGCGGCGATCGTCGCCGCGGCCGAAGCGCACTCGGACTGAGAGCTAAGCCGCGCAGTCGCGGCAGATCAACTGACCCTTGCTTTCGCGTGCCAGCCTGCTGCGGTGATGGACGAGGAAGCAGTTGGAGCAGGTGAACTCGTCGGACTGCTTCGGCACAACCTGCACCGTGAGCTCTTCGTTGGACAGGTCCGCACCGGGCAGTTCGGTGGGTTCGAGATCGGCATCGTCAACGTCGATCTTTGACGACTGGGTCTCCGCGCGGCGCGCCTTGAGCTCCTCGAGGGAGTCTTCGGCGAGGTCGTCAACCTCGTTGCGCCGCGGCGCGTCGTAATCGGTAGCCATTTGGTTGCTATCTCCTTACACGTACTAATGCTCTGGGTGAATGCTGCGAGTGAGTCAAAACTCGAAAGTCTGAACTAGGTCGATGAATTAGGTCGTGGATGAACATCGCGCCCGATTCCAAGCCCCCGAACGGTCGAAATGTTGCCGAAGTCTCCCGGCCAGGCACCCTGGCGCAGGAAGTTCAACTGTCAAGCGCCCCCGATAATTCCCTGCCGAAACGATCTATTTCCGGGTTATTGGGTTGCGCTTTACCAGCACCGACCGCGCGAGGGTACATCACCACGGCGAGAAAAGGAAGTCTTTACGCGCCGGAGGGCCTCCGCAAATTTATCTGCGCGACGGGGCAGAATGTCAACCACGCGATTTTGTCCCGGCACAAGGACCTTCGGTCTGTCGCCGGCTCTGTGGGAGGAACACGGGTGAGCCTGGAGCAGCAACGCCAAGTACGCCGTCCGGGCGGACGTCGGCCGGTCCCCCCGCTCATCTTCCTGCTGATACTTGCGATTCTCGCGCTCGCCGTCTGGTGGAAGGTCATCCGGAAAGATGAGGCATCTCAGGTCAACAAGGCCGCCGGGTGCACTAAGACCGCAAGCAGCCAGGTCATCGCCGAGTTGAGCAATATGGCCGCGATCAAGGTGCACGTGCTCAATGGGGCCAACCAGCAGGGTCTCGCGGCAGCGATCCAGGCCGATCTCACCGGTCGCGGTTTCAGCGTCCTCGACATCGCGAACTATTCCGGTGATACGCCGATTACTAGCGCGGGCGAGATTCGCTATGGCCCGAAGGGCGAGTTCGCCGCACGGGTCCTGCAACATCAGACGGTCGACTTCGAGCTGATCACGGCTCCAACGGTCAAGGACGACACCGTCACGTTGATCGCCGGTCAGGGATACAAAGGTCTCGTCACCCCTGAGAAGGCCGCCCCTCTGGTGAAGAAAGAGATCGAGACCGAGGGCAAGGTCAAGGCGGGCTGCACCCGCGAGGAGCTGAAGACCAGCTAGCGACCTCAGTCAGGGACGCCCCAAGACGGATCGATGTGCGCGTGCAGCAGCCGCGCGAGATCGTCGGCGACTGCCGGCGCCCCGACGACCAGCAGCCCGGCTTCATGGGCCGGAGACCGCACCGTCAAACCGGCCTCTGCGGCGATGAGCGTCGCAGCAGCGAAGTCCCACGCGTGCAAACCCCACTCGTAATACGCATCTAGCCGGCCCTCGGCGGCGTAACAGATGTCAAGTGCGGCCGATCCAATCCGCCGGATATCGCGGACCGAGCCCAGCACCTTGGCCACGAGGGCGCCTTGCTGCTCTCTACGCGCGGCTAGGTATCCGAATCCGGTCGCCACCAGACTGGCGGCGAGTGACGCCGGCGTGGACCCGTGTAGCGGCACGTTGTCGCGGTAGGCACCGCCGCCGGCGTACGCGTGATAGACCGCGCGGGAGTGTGGGCGCACGACTGCTCCGGCTACGACGGCACCGTCGATCTCGCACGCGATCGAGACCGCATAGTCGGGGATGCCGTAGAGGTAGTTGACCGTCCCGTCGATCGGGTCGATGATCCATCGCACCCCGGTCTCGCTGGCACGTTCGCCGTGCTCTTCGCCGTACACGCCATCGCCCGGGCGGGCCACGCGCAGTTCCTCGATGAGGAAGGACTCGCACGCCTTGTCCATCGCCGTGACCACATCGACGTCGCTCGTCTTGGTCTGCACGTCGCGGATGCCCTCCGCGCGCCCCTCGCGGATCAATCGCCCGGCGCGGACGCCTAGGTCGACGGCGAGATCACGCATAGCGGCAGGGTCAGGTCGGGCAGTCATGTGAACCATCCGATCACAAATGCGAACCTCGATCGCGCCGCGGGTCATTTGCCCGCACGGGCCCCGCTAGTCTGAAGCGAACCATGCAATACCCGCCACGTTGGGAGTCAGGTGCGATGAGTGCAACGACCGAAGGATTCGGGATCGATATCGGCGGTACCGGCATCAAGGGTGCACGCGTTGACCTCACTACCGGCGAACTACTCAGCGAACGGAACCGAATGCCGACGCCGTCGCCGTCAACGGCCGAAGCCGTCGCGGAGGTCGTCGCCAAGATCGTCAACGACAATGGATACACCGGCGAGGTAGGCATCACCTTCCCCGCGGTCATCCAAAACGGCGTGGCACATACCGCCGCCAACGTCGACAAGTCATGGGTCGACGCCGACGTACGCAAGATCATGAGCAAGCAGCTACCAGGCGGCGCGGAGATCATCAACGACGCCGACGCGGCCGGGATCGCCGAGGTCCGCTTTGGCGCCGGCAAGGATCAACGAGGAACGGTCCTGCTACTGACTTTCGGCACCGGAATCGGCAGCGCACTATTCACAGACGGACATCTTGTGCCCAATACCGAGTTCGGCCACATCGAACTAGACGGCAAAGACGCGGAGAAGTACGCCGCGGCATCGGTCAAAGACGAAGAAGACCTCAGCTACAAACACTGGGCGAAGCGGGTTAGCAAGTATCTTCGTACGCTGGAGAAGGGACTCTGGCCGGACCTGATCATCGCCGGTGGCGGCGTGAGCAAGAAGGCCGAGAAATGGATCCCGCATCTGGAGTGCCGCACGCCCGTCGTGCCCGCCAAGTTACTTAACAATGCGGGCATCGTCGGTGCCGCGCTGGCGGCGTATGAGAACCGCGGCGAGTGACCTGATCGCAGCAATATTAGGAATGTTCAGCATGTCAGGCTCCACGGGCTACGCTTATCGCACACCCGAGATAGAGGCCGAACACCGGATGCGCGCAACACGTGACGAAGTTCCTCGTTACAATGGAGCGCACCGGTAGTTAGCCGGAGACATCAAACCCTCTCAGGACCGTTTCATTGGCGTGCCTGTTTAGTGGGATCGCCCCGATTGTGCGAGGCCTTCGTCATGAAGGCGCTCGCGTCGAAAGGACTCGCGTGCCTCGAACATCGCCACGCAACGGCGACATCGTCGTGTCACACATTCCGTCTAGTCAGTCGGCACATGTCGATACCGACCCCCAGCCCGAGTCGATCGACGGACAGGTGAGCGCCGCCGCCACGAAGAAGGCCACTGCCACTGCCACCGTCGCCCCTGCGAAGAAGGCTCCAGCCGCGAAGAAGGCTCCGGCTAAGAAGGCTCCAGCTGTCAAGGCCGTCCCTTCGAAGAAGGCGGCCGCGACCAAGCAGTCGGCCACTGCGGCGGCCAAACCTACGAAGACCACCGCGAAGAAGGCGGCTAAGCAGGCCGCCGCGTCCGCGGACGTCGCAGCTGACGTCGAGATCGTCGGCGAGAGCGAAGAAGCCGACGAGACCGAGGGCGCCGCTACGGATGCGGCCGACGACGAAGACGAAGACGAGAAGGAAGAGTCAGAAGCCCTGCGCCAAGCGCGCAAGGACGCCGAGCTGACTGCTTCCGCTGACTCTGTCCGCGCCTACCTCAAGCAGATCGGCAAGGTCGCCCTCCTCAACGCAGAGGAAGAGGTTGACCTCGCCAAGCGAATCGAGGCGGGCCTTTACGGTGTTGAGCGCATGCGCATCATCGAAGAGAAGAAGGAAAAGCTCACCACTCAGCAGCGTCGCGACTACAACTGGATCGTGCGCGACGGCGAACGAGCCAAAAACCATCTCCTCGAAGCCAACCTTCGCCTCGTCGTCTCGTTGGCCAAGCGTTACACGGGCCGCGGCATGGCATTTCTCGACCTGATCCAGGAAGGTAACCTGGGCCTCATCCGTGCCGTCGAGAAGTTCGACTACACCAAAGGGTACAAGTTCTCGACGTACGCCACCTGGTGGATTCGTCAGGCGATTACCCGCGCGATGGCGGATCAAGCACGCACGATTCGTATCCCAGTCCATATGGTCGAAGTCATCAACAAGCTCGGCCGCATCCAGCGCGAACTCCTGCAGGATCTCGGCCGCGAGCCGACACCCGAAGAACTCGCCAAGGAAATGGACATCACGCCCGAGAAGGTGCTGGAGATCCAGCAGTACGCGCGTGAGCCGATCAGCCTGGACCAGACCATCGGCGACGAGGGCGATAGCCAACTCGGCGACTTCATTGAAGACTCCGAGGCCGTCGTCGCGGTCGACGCAGTGTCATTCACGTTGCTGCAGGATCAACTGCAGTCGGTGTTGCAGACACTGTCCGAGCGCGAAGCCGGCGTTGTTCGGCTACGGTTTGGCCTCACCGATGGCCAGCCGCGCACGCTCGACGAGATCGGTCAGGTCTACGGGGTGACTCGCGAACGAATCCGGCAGATCGAGTCCAAGACGATGAGCAAGCTGCGTCATCCGTCCCGCTCCCAGGTCTTGCGCGACTACCTCGACTAGCGGCCCGAGCCTCGTCCGCGGGTAGCGTTCGCTCTCCACCGCGACTGGGACACCCATACCGCGACAATCACCAAGGCGATCCCGACGACCTCAACCGGCGTCGGGATCTGTCGTAGTACGACGACCCCGATGGCTGCTGCAGTTGCGGGCAAGATCGCGAGCAGCAACGCGAATCCGTCTCGTCCCATCCTCACAAGCACCACTTGATCGAGCGCATACGGCAAGGCACTGGACAGTACGCCGACGGCGATCGCGAACAGTAGCAAGTTGGGCGAGTGCCATACCGGACCCGTGGTCAAAGCCATCGGCGAGGTCACCAGCGCCGCACCGCACAGGCCGACTGCCAGCCCGTCGATCCCCTGCTTTCCGTCGGCAACGATCTTGCCGAGCACGATATAACCGGCCCACAGCACGCCCGCACCGATCGCAAATACGACTCCGAGCGCATGGCCGTCCCACCGGACGTCGCCAAGCAGCACGATGCCAAGCACAGCGAGCAACAGTCCGCCGAGATCGCGCACGGTGCGCGATCCGAGCGCGGCGATCGCAACTGGCCCAATGAACTCCATGGCGACCGCCGTACCGAGCGGTAGCCGGGCAATCGCCTCGTAGAAACGATGTTCATTCCCAGGGTCACCATGCCGAACGTCAAGGCAATGATGACCTGGCGCCGGGTCATCATGCGCAGCCGTGGCCGACGCCACGCGATAAGACAGATAGCCGCGACGGCAACTCGCAGCCACGCGACCGCGACGGGCGAGAGATGCCCGAACAGAAGCACAGCCACCGACGCGCCCAGATACTGGGCAATCGCACTGATGACGAAGATCAAGGGAGCCGGCACTGCTCGGGTAGCCGTCACTCGCACTTGATTAACTCCGTCACATCGGAACTCACCGTTCACTATCGGCAGAACGGATCACGGCGTTTTACCGCCAAGTCAGCCCGATTGTCAGCATAGAGTGGGCGCCACATTCGAATATCGCAGTAGCTCAGACCAATAGCGCACGCCACACCGAGAAATTGGAATACCTCGGTTGGCAGGTCGTTATACGTATGACGGTGCCGGCGGCATAGCAGTTGTCGGTCGCACCGAATGCACGATCGATGAGGTCCCGTGCGAGCACGGGACCTCGACAGAGACAGGAGATTGACCATGAACGCGACCTCTCCAGCCGCCACGGCGGTCGCCACCGACCAGGCCAGCGCACTTACGGCCGAGGATCGCTGTGATCGGTGCGGTGCACGCGCAGTGACCCGCGCCGTACTCGCCAATGGGCTCGATCTGCTGTTCTGCGGACATCATCTCCGCGAATACGAAGACGCAATCAAGGCCAAGGACATCACACTGATCAGCTAGACGGCGCTTTTCGCGCCAAGGCATTTGGAAACGGCACGGCCCCTCTGGGGTCGTGCCGTTTCTGCGCTGTCGAGCTCGCCGCTCGATGAGCCACCCGACCCTCGGTACTGCAGGCTAGCTACGGTTCTTGCGCAGGTAGTCGATGCGCGCACGCAACTGCTCCGCGTTCGCGACCGAGGTCGGCGGACCGCCGCAGACTCGCCGGGCTTCGGCGTGCGTGATCGCGTGTTTCTGTCCGGTGCGCTGAAACCGTAGGGACACAAGCGAGTTGAGTTCTTTGCGCAGGTTGGTCACGATCTCGTGATGCGCAAGGTCGCGGCGCGGCCCCGGTTCGGCCTTCGGCGCCGACGCCCGGCTGACCTGCTTCTCCTGTCGCTGGCGCAGCAGCGTGGTCACCTGCTCGGGTTCGAGCAGCCCTGGTATGCCCAGAAACTCCTGCTCGTCGTCTTCGTCGGCCTGTGAACCCCAGGTCGCTCCATCGAAAATGACATCGTCGAAGTCGGCAGACGCGCCGAGCTTCTCAAACGCACCTTCTTCGGTCTCGTCCTTCTCCCCCGGCTGCTGCTCGACCTGACCGAGCTCATCCCACTCGTCGTTGTGCTTGGGCGCACCGAGCACGTGGTCACGCTCGGCCTCCATCTCGCTGGCGAGCGCCCGCAGCCTCATGATCGATGGCAGGAACACGGTCGCGGTCTCCCGCGATCGACGAGCCCGGATCACGCGGCCCACAGCCTGAGCGAAGAACATCGGCGTACCTACATTGGTCGCGTAGACCAGTACGCCGAGGCGCGGGATGTCGACTCCCTCGCTCACCATCCGTACGGCGACGATCCATGGGTCCGTCGAGGAGCTAAACTTCGCAATCCGTGCGCTGGAGCCACGATCGTCGGACAGTACGACGGTCGGCTTCTGACCGGTGATGTGCTCAAGCAGTTCGGCGTACGCCCGCGCGTCCGACTGGTCGCTGGCGATAACCAGGCCGCCGGCGTCCGGTACGCCGCCGATCCGCAGCTGCATCAGCCGCTTGTCCGCCGCCCGCAGCACCGAGGCGATCCAGTCGCCCTCGGCGTCCAACGCGGTGTGCCAGGCGCGTTGAGTCTGTTCGGCCAGGGCGACGTCGCCCAGCCGCATCGTGACCTCGTCGCCCGCTCGCGTGCGCCATCGGGCTTCTCCGGAGTAGGCCATGAAGATCACTGGGCGTACGACGCCGTCGCTGAGCGCCTCGGAGTAGCCGTAGTTGTAGTCCGCGACGGACCGCGAGGTGCCGTCGCCGACCGGTTCGTACGTCGCAAACGGGATCGGGCTGTCGTCGGAGCGGAACGGTGTCCCGGTGAGGGCGAGACGCTTAACGGCCGGCGTAAATGCGCGCCGAACCGAGTCGCCCCAAGACTTTGCGTCCCCCGCGTGATGAACCTCGTCGAGAATGACCAGTGTCTTCTTGGCCATGACCCGCATCTTGAACACGTCTGGAGCGGTCGCGACCCCGGCGTACGTCGTGGCGAATCCGTGGTAGTCACCCGCCACTCGTCCGGTCGTGGTGGAAAACTTCGGGTCGATCCGGATCTGATGGTTTGCCGCGACACCGGCCCACTGCGCCTTCAAGTGGTCAGTCGGGGTCACGATGATGATCTGGTCGATCGTGCCGGCTGTCATGAGCTCGACGGCAGCGGTCAGCGCGAACGTGGTCTTGCCCGCACCGGGAGTGGCGACGAGCATGAAGTCATCGGTTTTGTTGAGAAGGTACCGCGACAGGGCGCGGCGTTGCCATTTGCGCAAGCTACGCGTCTGCGTGCTTGTAGTTTCACCAGTCACGTCGTTATGGAACTAATCCCTCGCCTGAATTCTCGCCGGGACCTAGTCCTTGCCCTTGGGCAGATTGTTGTAGATCTCTTTGCAGTCCTTGCACACCGGCGAGCCTGGCTTGGCTGTCTTCGTGACCGGGAAGACTTCGCCGCAGAGCGCGACCACCATGTTTCCCATGACGGCGCTTTCGGCGATCTTCTGCTTGCGCACGTAATGGAAGACCTCGTTGTCATTCGAGGAATCGGTGTCCTGAAGGTCCGGGCGTTCCTTGATCCGATCCAGGGTCTCTGTGCTCACTGATCCTCCTCGTTATGGTCCGGTACGCCGTCAACGTCCCCGTCGATCATCTTATGTGGCGGTTCGGCGCCGCCCGGCGACTCTAGCTGGCGGTTCGTCGTTGTCGGGTGCATGGCGCGGAACTTCTTCGAATTCTTTGGCGGGCCGTCGTTGGCCATGACCACCGCGACCCACGGCAAGAAAACACCGACAACCATGACTGCCAAGGCCACCCAAAGGCTCCACTTGACAAGCAACGCCGCGGCGACCAGCAGCACGATACGCATCACCATCGTGATGACGTAACGTTTTTTGCGTGACCTGAGCTCCTCGTCTCGACTGAGGGCAGCCCCGGTCACAAGAGTCGCTTGGTGTCGCCGCTTCATTTCACTCCGTCCCTGCCTTTCCACTGTAGGCCAACGGCGCTGCGCGGCCTTCGTAGATTGGCTGCGACACTTCTCGCATGGATCAATCTCCCCAACACGCCGCGTCCGTATTGACGAAATGGGATCCGGGGATGCCGGATCTCGGCAGTGACCGTCGCCGCCTCGGCACCGAGCTCAGCGCCGCCCTTGCTGTGGCCGGGCGCGAACCGGTCACGGCACGCACGTGTTGGCAGCTGTTCACGCAGGGCGACCCGGTGCGTTACGCCGATGTGTGTGCCGCGCTCGGCGAGGACGTCACCGACCTGGCACGGCGCCGCGGGCTGTTGACGCCGATCGATGACGCCGAATTCGTCCGGTCGACGGCCTGCATCGCGCAAGTCGAACTGCCGAACCTGACGGCCTGGGTGGCCTCCGACTTCGGCTGGCAGGACCTCGAACCGGCGTACGTCGGCGGCCCCGGCAACGCCGCGCTCACGCTCGCTAAGGCAATGGTTCCGTCGCCCGGGGCCGGGCTGGGCGTGGACATGGGCACCGGATCGGGCGCGCTCGCGGTCATGCTTGCCGGCGGTTTCGACGATGTGATTGTCACCGACGTCAACCCACGCGCGCTGGCGTACGCCGAACTGACCGCCGCGCTCAATGAGCTCCAGTGGCAATGCCGGCTCGGCAGCTTCACCGCCGCGCTCCCGTTGAACCCGGAACCGACGTACATCGTGTCCAATCCCCCGTTCGTGCTGGGCAACCCCGACCACACCAATCAGTTTCGGGACGCGCTCGACGGCGCGCGACAGCCCTTCCGACTCGTCGAAGAACTCAGTCAGGTGCTCGCCGACGGCGGCGTCGGTCAGTTCCTCGCCAACTGGGCCTATCTCGCAGGCGAGGACGACCCAGTCAATTCCCTTCTCACCCATGCCACCGACCACGACTGCGACATCGTGGTCATCGAGCGCGCAATGGTGGACCTGCCGACGTACGTCGACCTCTGGACCGAGGAACGCGGTGGTCGACATCGCGCCTGGGTCGATCGTCTCGCCGAGGCCGGAGTGCGCGCGATCGGCACCGGGATCGTGACCGTACGCCGCAGGCGTTCGGGCGATCCCTTCTTTGCCGTGCAGCGGCATACGGAGGAATCCACCGCCACTTTTGGCGCGAGTCTCGGCCGTTGGCTCGATCGGCTCCGGCTTACCGACTCTGCCGCCGGGCTCACCGAAGAGGTAGTGCTGAAGGCCGCGCCGTACGTCGTCGAACCGGACGGCCAATTCACGTTTGTGCGCGTGGATGACGAGCTAGGCCTGCGCCTGCTCACCGATGATCACGGCCTGGAGTCGGAGGTGCTGCCCATCCTGCAGCAGTGCCACACTCCCCGAGCGGTCGCCGACATCGCCGTTTCGAAGCTGAGCCGCGCCGAGATCATCGAGGCGGTGGAGTGGTACGTCGAGGTCGGGCTCCTTGAGCCGGTCGCGAGTGCGCGGTAGGGGCAATTAGGCCTGCTCGCCCGTCGCGTGCTCGGCGACCCATTCCACCAGTGGCCGGGTCTGCCGCCAGTCGGCGCGCACCGCATCGGCGAGTTTCGGCGTATGGATGATCGGTTCGAATCCGTAAGTCTTGCCGACCGTCAGTGACTTGTGGCGCAGTAACTCGATGCGCGGATGGTCGGCGTCGAACCCGCGCGGCACAGTCTTCAGTGTGTCTCCGCCTGTTGTCCAACCGGCCTTGGTGAGCCGTGCCAGAATTTTCTGCAGCGCCTTCCCGTGTCGCTCATCGACGACCGCGCGGCGGTAACGGGCCAGCGCGTCGGCCTCGGCGCGGTAGAAACCGGCGCCGGTACGAAATCCCGAAGGGTCGATCTGCAGATACCACCCGGTCGAGGCGCCTTTGGCGACGAATGCGCCCTGCTGCGTCTTGTACGGCGTCTTGTCCTTGGAGAACCGCACGTCGCGATACGGCCGAAAGATCTTGGCCGCCCCGAACTCCTCCTCCAGACCCGACAACAGCGCCACGACCGGGGCGCGCACGTGCTCGTCGTACACGGCCTTATGCGCATCCCAGAAGGTCTTTGAATTGTCCGCCTCGAGGTCTTCGTAGAAGTCGAGCGCGGCGACATTGAATCCGGTGAATTGCGACATGTGGGCTAGAATAACTGCATGACTTGTTCGGCAACGCGCACCTGGTGGCGGCCCTAACGGGCGGCCCGGACCAGTCACATCCACGACACCGCCCCACTGTGGGCGGTTTTTGCATTTATGCGGCGTCTGGTGGGGCACCTATTCCTACAGGAGCACCGATCCATGCATCCCACCCGAACCGGCACCAGGCCTATCCCTCAGACTCCGGCGCCCACTCGCACGTTGTCCGGGATCACGCCAAGCGGCTCACTCACCCTCGGCAACTACCTGGGCGCGCTACGCCGCTTTGTCGACGGCCAAGACTCCACGTCGGGCAGCCGCGACAGCTACTACTTCATCGCCGATCTGCACGCCCTGACGATGCCGCATGACCCGCAACAGCAACGTGAGCTGACGCTCGAGACAGCCGCGCTGTACTTCGCCGCAGGGCTCGATCCATCACGCTGTGCGGTCTTCGTGCAGTCACAGGTGCGCGCGCACGTCGAGCTCTCTTACCTTCTCGAGTCCACGGCGTACGTCGGCGAACTGTCGCGGATGATCCAGTTCAAGGAGAAGGGCGGTCGTCCGCGGACACGAGCGAGCCTGTTCACGTATCCGTGTCTCATGGCCGCAGACATCCTGCTGTACGACACACATGTCGTACCGGTCGGCAGCGACCAGAGCCAGCATGTCGAGCTGGCGCGCGATGTCGCGGCGCGGTTCAATCAGGCGTACGGCGAGACGTTCGTCATTCCGCGCTTCGTCCCACCGGCCTCGGCGGCCAGGTTGGGCGACCTTGCCGACCCGGCGCGCAAGATGAGCAAGTCGGCGCCGCCCAGCGCCACGGGGGTAATCAGGATGCTGGACACGCCCGACGTGATCGCTCGCAAGATCGGCAAGGCCGTCACCGACTCGGGCAACGAAGTGCACTACGACCCGGCCGCCAAACCCGGTGTCTCTAACCTGCTCGACATCACCGCCGCGCTCGTCGGTACGACGCCTGAGTCCGTCGCCGAGCAGTGTCCGTCGTACGGCGTGCTCAAGCGGGCCTGCACCGAGGCCGTCGTCGCGACCCTCGAACCGATCCGGCACCGGTACGCCGAGTTGGTGGCCGATCGCTCGTCCCTGCTGGCCACGCTCGCGGACGGCGCGAATCAGGCGAGTGCACAGGCCGACCTCGTCGTACGCCGCGCGAAACACGCGATGGGGTTGTTGTGTTGAAATCGGGACGCGGCAAACATGACCCGGGCCACAGGCTTGCCGAATTCTTCTCTCACATTCGGGAACAACGGCGCGCCAGATTCGTTGAACCTAGTGAAGACAGTGCGTAGAACAACCAATTCTGGGCACTAACCGTCTTACACAAGCAAGACAACCGGCTCACGACTCAGTCACGAACCGCGTAACGCACCGATACGGCCACGACGCCTGCACCACAGGTCGCCACGTGGCTATTGATCATAAAGAGGTTGATATGACTGTCACATTGACTGCCACACCGGGCAACTCCACTGAGCCCGGCGCGACCGACTGGGACAAAGCCGCAGCCGGCGAATCGGCGCCTTCAACAGACCTTGTTCGCGTCTATCTTACGTCGATCGGCAAGATTAAGTTGCTGACGGCCGAACAAGAAGTGGACCTTGCCCGACGCATCGAGGCGGGGCTCTACGCCGAGCGGCTCCTCGGCGACCCGGACAAGAAGTTCTCACCTGCAAAACGTCGCAACCTGCGCGCCGTCGTCGTCGATGGGCAGGGCGCCAAGTCGCACCTGCTTGAGGCCAACTTGCGACTGGTCGTATCGGTCGCCAAGCGTTACACCGGTCATGGTCTCGCCTTCCTCGACCTGATCCAAGAGGGCAACCTCGGCCTGGTCCGCGCGGTCGAGAAGTTCGACTACGCCAAGGGCTTCAAGTTCTCGACGTACGCCACCTGGTGGATTCGTCAGGCGATCTCCCGCGCGATGGCCGATTCAGGTCGTTCGGTGCGGCTGCCCGTGCACTTGGCCGAGCAGGTCAACAAAGTTGTGCGGACCCGTCGCCGGATGCACCAGGAGATGGGCCAGGAGCCGACGATCGACGACATCGCCTCCGAGCTCGACCTCAAGCCGTCCAAAGTTGCCGAGCTACTCGAGCATTCCCGCGACGTCTTGAGCCTCGATCAGACCGTCGGTACCGACGAGGACGCGGCGCTCGGAGACTTCATCGAAGACACCGATACGCCGGCGGCGGACGAGGCGATCAGTTTCGACATGATGCGCAGCGATGTACGTAAGGTTGTCGCTGATCTCGACGAACGCGAGCGCGCACTGGTCTCTCGCCGGTTCGGGCTTGACGGTCAGAAGCCGTTCACCCTGGAGCAGATCGGGCGCGAGTTCGGGATGTCCCGGGAGCGAGTCCGTCAGATCGAGCGTCAGACGATGGCTAAGTTGCGACTGCCCGAACGTTCAGAAGGCCTCCGCGACTACCTGTCCTGACCAGTCAGCACCGTCATACCAGTCCAGCACCACCCCCGCCCCGGCGTACTTCATGAGTACGTCGGGGCGTGTTTGTGCGGGCAGGCGATTCGGACCCAGCCCTGAGCACCGGCTCAGTAGGCGGGGGCCAGCCGACGTGGGCCTGGGGTATTCGACGACCGAGCCGGTCCGACGCGCAGGCTAGCGCGCGTCACCCGCACACCTTCGGCAGTCGCGATTACCGGGTCGAGCGTCAGCGATCGCACCTCGGGTAGGTCTTCGGCCAGCGCCACAAGACGCCCAATCAGGTCGTACACGGCCTCGAGCTTCACCGGTTGTGCGCCGCGATAACCGGTCAGCAGTGGAAAGGCGCGCGGCGCCTTGACCAGCTCCTCGATCTCAGAGTCCGTTAACGGCAACGCCCGGTAGGCGATGTCGCCGAACAGCTCGGTCGCCAGGCCGCTGAGTCCGAAGCTGGCCAGCACGCCGAAGGACGGGTCGTCGACCAACCCCACCGAAACCGGCACGCCCTCGTTTCCGGGGTCGCTGCGGTCGCCGACGATGCCGTAGGCGCCCAGTATGGTGCGGCACTCCTCCGGGCTGAGGGCGCGCCCGCCCGAGTGGTCGGCGAGCACCTGGTCGATGATCTCGCGGGCGACGTCACGATGCGCCTCGGCGTACTCAAGTATCGAACCGGTCGGGTGATGACGCCACCGGTAGTACGTCGCGGCCCTCGCCAGCGCGAGCACCGCGCGCTCGGGAGTCGGATACGACGGGACCGAGCCGCGCCGCAGCTCGCCGTGCTCGCCTTCTAGCCGCAGTCCCTTGGGCACGCCGCTGAGGCCCTGAAACGTCGTAGCGATCGGCTTTGTCGAGGTGGCACTCAACCGTCCCAGCGCCTCGGCGTACGGCGTGGAGTCGGTGACGACCGGCGGCACGAACACCGCGACGATGGCGTCAACCTCGTCGCTGTCGATCGCCTGCTGCAGCGCTTCTTCGAACGCCTCGACGCCCGCCTCGGGGCCGATGTCGACTGGATATCCGTCAGCGACCTGGAGGCCTTGCTCTTGGCAGGCGTCGATGACCAGCACACCAAGCGCCGAGGAGTTGCCGACCGCCGCGACCCGGATCCCTTGCGGTAACGGCTGATGCGCAAGTAGTGATGCCAGGTCGAATCCCTGCTCTAGCGTGTCGACCCGGATCACGCCGGATGACTCGAACAGCGCCTGGACGACAGAGTCACTCATCTTCGCCGCGCGGGCCGCGAGGTCTGGCTTGGCGCCGTGCCGACCACTCTTGACCGCGATGATCGGTTTCAGCCGCCCGATTCCTCGGGTCAGGCGGGCGAACTTGCGCGGGTTGCCGAAACTCTCCAGATGCAACAGGATGACTTCGGTCCGGTCGTCGGTGGACCAGTACTGGAGCAGGTCGTTGCCGCTGACATCGGCTCGGTTACCGGCCGAGACGAAGGTCGACATGCCCAGTCCGCGGCTCGCCGCATCGGCGAGGATGGCGACGCCGAGCGCGCCGGACTGACAGAAAAATCCGACCCGTCCCGGCGGCGGCACGTTGGGTGAGATGGTCGCGTTGAGGCGGACGTCGACGTTGGTGTTGACCACGCCCAGGCAGTTGGGGCCTACGACCCGCATGCCGTACGCGCGCGCCGTTTCCACCAGGTCTTGTTGCTTGGTGCGACCGTCTTCGTCGCGTTCACCGAAGCCACCGGAGATCACGACCAGCCCGCGCACCTTCTTCTGACCGCATTGCTCGACGACCCCCTCGACCTGGTCGGCCGGCACCGCGAGGACGGCGAGGTCGACATCGTGCGGGATATCAAGCACGGTCGGGTACGCCGGCACACCGGAGACATGCGGCGACGTCGGGTGCACGGGGTAGATCGGCCCGGCAAGGCCGAATTCCAGAAGGTTGCGCAGGACCGCGTGGCCGATCTTGCCGCGGTCGTTGCTCGCTCCGATCACCGCGACCGATCGCGCGGTCAGCAGCCGTTCGAGGGACCGGGCCTCGGCCCGCTGCTCGCGGGCATACAGCACCTCAACCGAGGTCTCGGTGGGCTCGATCGGGAACTCGAGGTGTACGACGCCTTCCTCATAGGACCGTTTCGGGCTGTAACCGGCGTCGATGAAGGTGCGCACCATCCGACTGTTTTCGGCGAGCACCTCTGCGGTGAATCGCTTGATGCCGTTGACCCGTGCTGCTGCGGCGAGATGTTCGAGCAACATCGGCCCGAGGCCACGGCCCTGTTGGCCATCCTCGACGAGGAAGGCGACCTCGGCGTCGTCTTTGCCGGCGTACCGGTCGTAGCGGCCGACCGCGATCAGTTCGGCGCCGAGGAACACCACGAACGCCATCCGGTCGTGATAGTCGACGGTGACGAACCGTTTTAGTTCGCGCGCGGGAATGCGCGGCATGGGGCCGAAGAATCTGAGGTAGCGGGTGCGTTCGGAGGTCCGCGCGTGCATCTGCTCGAGCTTGTCCGCGTCGCCCGGCACAATCGGGCGCACGTGCACCGTCCCACCGTCGGACGCGACGACATCCGCTTCCAGGTCCGATGGGTAGTTCGGCGTGTCTTTGCCGATCGGCGCCGGGGGTTGGTCGGCGGCAGGCGAGGTCTGCGCGGTGACTTCGGTGTCGGGGTCGTCACTCATGTTTAGTCGCTCTCGATTCACGAGTCGTTCTGTTGGTTTCAGTTGTAAGTGGTCGATTGTGTAGTTGGGGTGTGCGCGCGGATCGCGCCGGATCAGTCCCGAGGGTCGGCAGGGTCGAGCCCGACGAGCGGGTAGAAGGCCTGTCGCGCCTTGATGATGGCCCGATCGAGGGGGTCTTTTTCGTCGCCGTCCCAGGGCGTGAAGTCGACCGACGCGCCTTCGCCCATCTTCGCCGGCGGCTGCACGTAGCCGGAGTTGGTGCCGAGGAACCGCGGTAGCTTCGTCGCGGCGAGGTCGTCTAACCAACTCTGCGGAATGTCAGTGTCCAGATCAATTGGTACGCCGATGGCTTGCGCGAGCAGATGCGTCCAGGACCGCGGTACGGCGCGCACCAGACCGTAGCCGCCGCCGCCGGTCGCTACCCAGCGTCCGTCGCAGAGCTCATTGGCTAAGTCCCGTAGGCGGGCGTAGATCGCGTTGTGCCCATCGACGGTCAGTGACAGGTCGGCGAGTGGGTCCTCATGGTGGGAGTCGCAGCCGCATTGCGTGATCAAGATTTCAGGGCGGAACTGGCGCAACACGTTGGGCACGGTCGCCTCGAACGCGCGCAGCCAGTCGCCGTTGGTCGAGCCGGCCGGAATCGGCACATTGATACTGGAGCCGGACGCGTCGCCGGTGCCGCATTCGCTGGCAAAACCGGTGTGCGGCCACAGTGTGAGGGGCGACTCGTGGATGCTCACGGTCATGACGCGAGGGTCGTCGTAGAACGCGGCCTGAACGCCGTCGCCATGGTGCACGTCGGTGTCGACGTACGCGACGCGCTGCGCGCCGTGGTCGAGCAGCCAGGCGATCGCGACGGTGAGGTCGTTGAACACGCAGAAACCAGAGGCGGAGCCGGGCATGGCGTGGTGATGCCCACCGCCGATGTTGACCGCGTGGTCGAACTCTCTGTTCCAGACCAGTTGCGCCGCCCGCAGGGTGCTGCCAGCGACGAGCGCGGAGGCTTCGTACATGCCCCAGAAGATCGGATTGTCGTCGGTGCCGAGTCCGTGGCCGATGCCCCACGGCTGCATAGGCGCGTCGCGTACGGCAGCGAGGTAGCGCGGTGAGTGGACGCGTTCGAGCTGCGCCGCGGTGGCCGGCTCCGGGTCGACAAACGTCACGTTTGGTTGGTCGAGTACGCCGAGCGAGCGGGCAAGTCTCATCGTGAGGTCGATCCGGACAGGATGCATCGGATGCTCTCCGCCGAGGTCGTACTTAAGAAGGTCGTCCGACCAGAGAACCGCAACAGAGCTAGTCATGGCGTTACGCTACCCCGCGGCCCGCGGCCGATCGGGGTCGGTGATCCAGTCGCTCCACGACCCCGGATAGAGGGCGGCATCGATTCCAATTCGACGTAGCCCGAGAATCACGTGCGTTGCCGTTACGCCTGAGCCGCAGTAGACGGCGACCGGTGTTTCCTCATCGCCATCGCCATCGCCATCGGCGTCCGTCGTGCGGACCGAGTCCACCCGCTCGCGCATCGCGGCCGCGTCAACGTAGCGCCCGGCGTCGTCGACAATCGCAGTGGTGGGCAGATTGCGCGCGCCAGGGATGTGCCCCGCTATGGGATCGACCGGCTCGTGTTCACCGCGGAACCGCTCGGGGCTGCGCGCATCGAGCAGCGTGCCGCCCTCTTCCACGAACGCGATGATGCCGCCCGCGTCGATCGTCGGCAGTGCTCCCGGTCGAACCACGATGTCACCCGCGAGCGCCGCAACCTCTCCGGTCGCCACGGGCTGGCCGGCGTCCGACCATGCACGCAGCCCGCCGTCGAGGACCCGCACGTCGCGGATGCCGGCCCAGGTGAGCACCCACCACGCCCGCGCCGCGGCGTACCCGTCCGCGGCGTCGTACACCACGACCGGGCGATCTTCGCACAGTCCTAAAACGCGAAGGTCACGTTGCAGCGAAGACGGGTCCGGTAGCGGGTGTCGTCCCCCCGTCGCGCGTATCTCCCCGGCCAGCACCGTGTCGAGGTCACAAAACTGCGCGTCAGGCAGGTGCATGGTCCGGTATAGCGCGGCACCGGCGTCGGGCTTGCCCAGCACCCATTGGACGTCCAGCAGGACGGGAGTAGTTGCGCCAGTTAACGCGTCGGCAAGGTCGGCTACCGATATCATCGGGTCCGATAGCGTGCCGGCGCGCGTGTTGTTTGGGCCTTCGGGTTCGTCGTAAGAACTCATACATTCAGCCTACGGCGGTGGCGTCATTCGACCGCGTCGACCGGCCTGGCGAGCGCACTGCCCGGCAAGCGTCGCGGACCATTAGGATGGTCGTTGATCTAAGGAGCCCGGTGAACGATCTCATTGACACCACAGAGATGTACCTCAAGACCATCTTCGAGCTCGAAGAGGTTGGCATCGTGCCGCTGCGGGCACGCATCGCCGAGCGGCTGCATCAGAGCGGTCCCACGGTAAGCCAGACCGTCGCCCGCATGCAACGCGATGGTTTGGTCAACGTCGAGGGCGACCGTCATCTGGCACTGACCGAGGAAGGTCGGTCGCATGCTACCGCGGTCATGCGTAAGCACCGCCTCGCAGAGCTCCTCCTGGTCGAAGTGTTGGGCCTTGAGTGGGAGAAGGTGCACACCGAGGCATGCCGCTGGGAGCACGTGATGAGCGTCGACGTCGAGCAGAAGATCGTGTCGCTGCTCGCCGATGCGCAGTTCGATCCGTATGGCAATCCCATCCCCGGACTCGAGGATCTCGGCGCGGCGAGCCCGCCGTCGGACACCGCGGGACTGAAGACCATCGCGCAGACGGTGACCGCCGATGGTCAGAGCGTCGTCGTGCGCCGCATCTCCGAACATCTGCAAGCCGATGAGGACCTTCTCGGTCGGCTTGCGGCCGGCGGCATCCGTCCCGGCGCAACTGTGCGGTTGGTCCGCAACGGGGACGGAATCCAGATCGGCGAGACGGTCTTCGGACCCGACGTCGCCGAACATGTCTTCGTGGTAGCTCAGTAGGGACCTCGGCGCTCGCGCCGGCCCACCAAAGCGCGTCGCCCGAATCGCCCACAGTCAGTTAGCCGCATCCTGCTGTATTTGGGCCATTGCCGAGGCAAACCCGGCTCGCACCGCATCCGGTGGCAGCCCGCTATCGAGCGAGTTTTGGATGAGGTGCGCGAGCGAGTAGTCCGGATTGGAGCGCAACGCGCGCTCGAGTGCGCACCGGGCGAGCACGCCATTGCCTTTCAGATAGACCTCGATCGCCAGCACCGATGCAACCGGCGCGATCGACTCTTCCGGCGCGATATGCAAAACCTCGGACCACAGGTCCTCATAGCTCGGTTCCTGAGCTAGCGCTATCGAGCCGATCAGCACGTCCCGGATCGGAAACCGGTCGAGGGCCAGACAGCACAGTGCCGCCTGTTGGCCGGTGAGTGGCGGCAGGGTTCGTATGTCGTCATCCCACTGACCACGCAGGTCCAACAGGTCCTCAAACCCTTCAAACAGGTCTTCGGTCGGCAACCGCAGCGCGTCCAGTCGGGCGATCGTCTCGGCGATCACTGGCCGCATAGCGCTGGGCCGCGCGGCGATCTGTTCGGCGAGTTCGGCTCGGCTACCGAACGTGCGATGTCCGGCCACGACCGAGGCCACCTCGACCGGCGACGGAGCGCGCGTCTCGTCGGCGCGTCTGCGACCCTCCGTGGCCTCCCACACCCACGCGACAACCTCGACTCCGGCTTCGCCGAGTCGGTCCTCGATCAGCCCGGCGAGGTCACGCACCGTTGACTCGTCGGCAAGATCGCGCTCTTCGGAGTCCGACTCGTGACCGGTCGCTGTCGGGAGCGGACCGAAATATGCGACCAGGACCTGCCGGGCATCGGTCCGCAGTACCACGGCCGCGACCGAGTCGGCACAGTGCTCCGCATCTGCAGCACCCATGGGCGCGTCGATCCGGCCAGTCACAGCGAGCCGGTGCCGGCCCCCGGTGAGGCCGAGGAACACCAGCGACCGCTCCGGCCTGAACCCGATGAGATGCGGCACCGCGGCCCGCACGTCAGAAGGAGTGGACAGTTTCATTACCTCCTCGTCGCCCGACTGTTCTCCAAAACGGGCCGTCGGGAGGTCCGGTCGCCGCCGGGGCGGGGTGGGTCCCTTACGTGGCCGTGCTGACTTTTTCTTGCGGCCGCTACGGGCAGCCGCGGCGCGTCTGCTCGCGCGGCCGAACTCTGATGCGCTGCGTTCGTTGTCTGTGGTCATGGCCTCTACCCTGGAGCACATGACAGCGGAGAAACAGACCATGCGACAGTCGGTGGATAACTCTGGATGCGTGTGGACAGACTTCGCCGAAACAGTGCCGTTGTGGTGTATGACAGGCAATGTGGACTCGTGCGTGTCCGGTCATGTGGCGCCGCAGTGAGGCAGCCTGCAAGCCGTCGCGGGCGGCCCGCGGGCCGGCCGGACCGGGCCGCCTGGCTACCCCGCGCGACCGCCCAGGCGTTGCGCTTTACGCCACCGGACCCGCAGCCGGGTAGCTATCCGATCGACTCAGGCCAGGCAGAAATCCAGATGGACGCCGACCGCGTAGGTGGCTGGATCCTCACTCTCGACGGCGTTCTCTCCTCATATGTCGCGCTGGACGATCCGACCCATCTGGAGTTCGAGTACACCCGGTGGATCGGCGATCTACTCGACAGCCTCGAGCCCACCGGCGTACCACTGCGAGTGCTGCATCTCGGTGGCGCCGCATGCACGTTGGCGGTGTACGTCGAGATCACCCACCCGGGCTCGCGGCAGTCAATAGTGGAGATCGATGGCACGTTGATCGACCTCGTGCGCGCGCAGTTCGGAATCCGCTCATCCAGGCGGTTCCGACTCGTGCACGATGATGCGCTGCGGGCGCTGCAACAGACTCCGGACGGGACCATCGATGTGATCATCCGGGATGCATTTGTGGGACGTAACACCCCAGCGCATCTGGAGGATGACGGTCTCATGAGGGAGTCCACCCGGGTATTAGGGCCCCGTGGCATCTATATATCGAATGTCGCCGATCGGCCGGGGATGGAACTGACTCGCCGAGAGCTGCGCGCTCTGGTGTCTGCGCTCGACCTTCGGCCACAAACGTCGCACACCCACTCGATGGCGTTCGTCACCGATCCGTCGGTGCTGCGCGGCAGACGCTACGGCAATGTCATCGTCGCGGCGTCGCGCGATCCCCTGCCTATCGCGGGCTGGATGCGTCGTACTGTGCGCGCCGGCCTTCCGGCGCGCGTCGTACACGGCGAACGGCTCGCCCAATACCTATAGACCGCGCAAATCCCTATAGACCACGCAAATCCAGCGACACAAAAGGAGGGGCGAACGACCTGGGTAGGTCGTTCGCCCCTCCTTGGCTGCGCTTCGCGGCAGCTAGGTGGCTAGCTGCAGCCGCTGGTGCTGCCGCAGCCTTCGCAGACATAGCATGAACCGGCGGGGCGCATCTTCACGCCGCACGATAGGCACAGCGGTGCATCCGCGCCCTTACCTTGGACCATCTCCATGAGCTCCGCGGACGATCCGACGTTAGCCGGAGCCGGTGCCGCTGCAGACGTCTGCGGAGCGCTGATCGGTGCGGACGAGGCGAGGCCTTCGAGGTCGATCTGGTCGCTGTCGTCGTCGCTACGGCTGCTCGGCGTGTCGTAGTCGTCCGCGACTTGCGCGGCGCGTTCTGCGGCGGAGAAGATACCGAGCTCGGCACGCTTCTCCTCCGGCAGGTAGTCAAGCGCGAGCCGGCGGAAGATGTAGTCGATGACCGACTGCGCGAGTCGGATGTCCGGGTCGTCGGTCATGCCTGCCGGCTCGAACCTCATGTTCGTGAACTTCTCGACATATTGCTCGAGAGGCACGCCGTACTGCAGCGCGATCGAGATCGCCACCGAGAACGCATCCATCACGCCGGCGAGGGTCGAGCCCTGCTTGCCTAGCTTGAGGAACACTTCGCCCAGTCCGTCGTCCGGATAGGAACCGGCTGTCAGGTAGCCTTCTGCTCCCCCGACACTGAACGACGTCGTCATGCTCGGACGTTTCTTCGGCAGCCGTTTGCGCGTCGGGCGACGCTCGATCACGGTCTCGACGACAGGCTCGTCAACCTTGTCCTTCTTCTTTGTCGACAACGGCTGACCGACCTTGCAGTTGTCGCGGTAGATCGCCAGCGCCTTGAGCCCGAGCTTCCATCCTTGGAAGTAGATGTCCTCGATTTCCTCGATCGTCGCCTGTTCCGGCATGTTGACGGTCTTGGAGATCGCGCCCGAGATAAATGGCTGGGTCGCGGCCATCATCCGCACGTGGCCCATCGGCGAGATCGCACGCTCACCGACCGCACAGTCGAATACTTCGTAGTGCTCGGTCTTGAGTCCTGGCGCGTCGATAATGTGCCCGTGTTCGGCGATGTACTCGACGATGGCCTCGACCTGCTCCTCCTGGTAGCCGAGCGTGCGCAAGGCAGCCGGCACGGTGAGATTCACGATCTGCATCGATCCACCGCCGACGAGTTTCTTGAACTTCAGCAACGAGAAGTCCGGCTCGATGCCGGTCGTGTC
The DNA here is from genome assembly GCF_003003235.1 of Antricoccus suffuscus. Taxonomy (NCBI): domain Bacteria; kingdom Bacillati; phylum Actinomycetota; class Actinomycetes; order Geodermatophilales; family Antricoccaceae; genus Antricoccus; species Antricoccus suffuscus. Next base: position 347,758 of record NZ_PVUE01000002.1, on the reverse strand, counting down.
GCAGTCCATCATGAACCCGATGGTTCCGGTCGGTGCGATGACCGAGGCCTGCGCGTTGCGCCAGCCGTTCTTCTTGCCGACTTCCAATCCCTTGGCCCACACGCCTTCGGCGTGCTTGAGTACGGCCGCGTCGGTGTGGTGGATCGAGCGAACAGAGTCCGACGCGGCGGCGTGCTTACGCATGACCCGAGTGTGTGCGTCGGCGTTGCGCGCATATCCCTCGTACGGACCGACAATGCCGGCCAGTTCGGCGGAGCGCTTGTAGGCCGTACCAGTCATCAACGAGGTGATCGATGCCGCCAGCGCCCGGCCGCCTTCGCTGTCGTAGGCGAGCCCATTCGACATCAGCAGCGCACCGAGGTTGGCATAGCCGATGCCTAGCTGGCGGAAGGCACGCGTCGTGACGCCGATCGCTTCGGTCGGGAAATCGGCGAAGCAGATCGAGATATCCATCGCGGTGATGATGAACTCGACGGTCTTCTCGAACTTCGCCGAGTCGAACCCGCCATCGGCCGTGCGGAACTTCATCAAGTTGATCGAGGCGAGGTTGCACGACGAGTTGTCGAGACTCATGTATTCCGAGCACGGGTTGGACGCCGTGATGCGGCCGCTTTCGGGGTTGGTGTGCCAGTCGTTGATCGTGCTGTCGTACTGGATGCCCGGATCGGCGCATGCCCATGCGGCCTCGCTCATCTTGCGAAATAGCGACTTCGCGTCAACGGTCTCGATGACCTCTCCGGTGCCGCGGGCGCGCAGCCCAAACTCGGTACCGTCGTCGACCGCGCGCATGAACTCGTCGTTGACACGCACCGAGTTGTTGGCGTTTTGGTACTGAACGCTGACGATGTCCTTGCCGCCAAGATCCATGTCATAGCCCGCATCGCGCAGCGCGCGAATCTTGTCTTCCTCACGCATCTTCGTCTCGATGAACTCTTCGACGTCGGGGTGATCGACATCCAGGACGACCATCTTGGCCGCACGCCGAGTCGCGCCACCGGATTTGATCGTTCCGGCGCTCGCATCGGCGCCCCGCATGAAGCTCACCGGGCCTGAGGCCGTCCCGCCTGATGAGAGCAGTTCCTTGCTGGAACGGATCCGGGACAGGTTGAGCCCCGCGCCCGAACCACCTTTGAAGATCAGACCCTCTTCGCGGTACCAGTTGAGGATCGAGTCCATCGTATCGTCGACCGACAAGATGAAGCACGCCGAAACTTGCTGCGGCGCCGAGGTTCCAACGTTAAACCACACCGGCGAGTTGAAGCTGAAGACCTGATGCAACAACATCCACGTGAGCTCGTCCGAGAAGATCTGCGCATCCTTGGCGCTACGGAAGTAGCCGTTGAGCTCACCAGCTTCACGATAGGTGCTCACGACTCGGTGGATGAGCTGGCGCAGGCTGTTTTCGCGGGTGTCACTGCCGACAGCGCCGCGGAAGTACTTCGTCGTGACAATGTTGGTCGCGTTGAGGCTCCAGAAGTCCGGAAACTCGACCCCGCGCTGCTCGAAGTTGATCGAGCCATCGCGCCAGTTGGTCATCACGACGTCACGGCGCTGCCAGGTCACCTCGTCGAGCGGATTGACGTCATCGCTGCTGAATACCCGCTCGAGCCGCAGTCCCTTGGCCGAATAGGTGGGTTTTGCACTCGCAGTGGCCTTCTTCGCTTCCGCCGCGTCGGTGGTGGGCTCGTCGCTCTTCGCCGAGTGTGTTGTCTCCGTCATGAGACCGGGGTCCTCTCGTTCTGGTGTGGCCGGGGGTAGTTCGTTCAGGCATCACCGACGATGGGAAGCGATCGGCCGCGGTCGCGATACGTCGCTCGGCGGTAATCGTCGGTGATTGGGTTGTGCTCTTCTAGTTCCGTTGAGTTGTCGTTCGGTGGCTACGCGTGATCGTCACGAAGGGGCGCTGGGAACCAGGGTGTCCGACGAGTCGTCGGCGGCTCCTTCTTTGGTTGCCCGGTCCTTGGTTGGCCGGTCCTTGGTTGGCCGGTCCTTGTTTGGTAGGTCTTTGGTTGGCGGGTCTTTGCTGGCCTGGCCCTGACTTGCATCCTCGGTGGTGTCCCTGTCGACGGCGCCGGACTCACGCAACAGCGCAATCTCGGCCTCGAAGTCCGCGACCGACGCGAATGATCGGTAGACACTGGCGAACCGGAGGTAGGCGACGGAGTCCAGAGCGCGAAGCGGCCCAAGAATCGCCAGCCCGACTTCGTTACTGGGCACCTCGGCCGCACCACTTGCACGAACGGTGTCTTCTACCTGCTCCGCAAGTAGCGCAAGCTGGTCCTCGCCTACTGGGCGGCCCTGACAGGCACGCCGGACGCCACTGATGACTTTGTCCCGGCTGAACGGTTCGGAGACGCCGGAGCGTTTGACGACGGCGAGCATCGCCTCTTCCAGCGTCGTAAATCGCCGTCCGCATCCCTGGCAGGATCTGCGGCGCTTGATCGACTGGCCGTCGTCGACCTCACGAGAGTCGGTCACACGGGAGTCTGAGTGCCGGCAGTATGGGCAACGCATGGCACAACTCCCTTCAACCATTAGCCCTGGCCGACGTCGGCCTGGGGACAATTTGCGGATAACTGTGGGATTGGTTGTGGACGACCGGTGTACGAATCGTGGACAACCCACCCCAACCTGTGGATGAAACACATCCATGTAACTACTATATGTTGTGGTATCAGGTTAAGCCCACCATAGGGAGGTTGCAAGTACTTTGAGCCGAATTCATGAAAGTCGCCGGAACTAGCCGGCTTGGGTCGGGCAACAAACCTCAGTACGCGGGCACGATCAGGTAGTCGCCGGCCGGCAGTGGCGCGTCGACAGACCCACTCAGGCCATTCGCGGCCCGGATGAGCGCGACCAGGTCGGCGCGGTGGGCCGGCGCGGCAAATCGTGAGGCGATGCTGCCCACAGTGTCGCCGGGTTTGACCAGAACTTCCTGAGTCGCCGCCACCGGCGCCGTGCCCGCGCCGCTTGCGTTAACTAGCGCCGACGCGCCGGCGATCACAGTCGCGATGAGCACCATCACCGCGATATGCCCACGCACAGTGAGCCGCGCCCGTCTGGCGGCTCGCGTGACGGGGCGGACGTCTGCGGCCACCGGAATCATCGTCGACTCGAGGTTGCGGGCTGCCTGCGCCTCCACACGAGCACCCAACACCTCCACTCGAGCACCCAAACCAACGTGCGTCTCGGCAGCTAACTGCACATCAGACCGACCGCCAAGTGGCACGGCGAATCGGCTGACCCGACGCGATCTCGCATCTGCCCGGCAAGTTGATACGACAGACGGAACCAACGGTGGCAACTCCTCGCCGGCCGCGTCATCGACGCCGGACCCACGAGCGGACTCGACGCGCGAGCTTGGCGGCGTCGACTCATCCAATCGCGATACTGAGTCAGCCGAGCCGCCCAAACGTCGCAAGCCGAACTTGGCCAGCGCACCGGAGACTTCCTCCCGACCGCCAGACCGCGTAGACAGACCGATCGCAGGAGCCGGCGGCTCGACACGAACCTTCGCCCGGGAGAACGACCCGAACGAAGCTCGATGACCGACCGCAGCTCCTCGTCGGACATCCGGCTGAGCGCGGCTCGCGCGATCGGCGCGCTCTTCAGCGCCGCTACCGACCACGTCGCCGTCCTCAGAAAGGGCGAACATTTCGGCCTGCGCGGGCCGTGCGGCCGCAGCGCGGCCCGACTTGCGGTTACGGTGTGGACCGTTGCGATGTGCCTTCGTGGTTTGCATAGTCATTGCTTACTCCTCGGGGCCGACAATTCTGGACGAGTGCGCGCGGACGGCCCATGGACCCTGCCAACGCGGCCTATCCACAACCGGTCGGAACGCTTGCATCCGCACGTAGTACGGGTGTACTATCGAACCTGCGTACTAAGTTATACACACACAAAATCAGAATGTCGATAGGTTTCGGCGAGTCGCACGTACATTAGTTCGAATCGTTACGTAGAGTCATTGAGCACGCAAGCACGGAGAGGCCGCCAGTTCAAACAGGCGGCAAGCAGACACCGACGGTACGCACACACAGACGGTAAGCACACAGTCAGGCAGCTCATACAGAAGTCCCGCGGAGTGAGAGGTTCACATGCCCAGCAAAAAGGTCAACTCAACAGACAAGAGCGCGACCACTAAACGCGCGACAGGCGTGGGCGGCGAGAAGGCCGACGATGCCACAACCGGTGCGCGGAAGGCTGTCGCCGGCGCGAGCGCGAAAACATCGACGAAGCCGGCCGCTAAGCGAGCGGCTAAACGCGCCGCCCCGAAGGCGACTGCCGACGGCGCGAAGTCTGAAGGCACCGTCCATCAGTTCCCCGAGGCGCCGGACGAGAGTGGGCTCACGGTCCGGCAGCGCAAAGTGATGGACGTGATTCGCGCGTCAGTCCGCACTCGCGGCTATCCGCCAAGCGTGCGTGAGATCGGTGAGGCTGTCGGCCTCGCGTCCCCGTCCTCGGTCGCTCATCAGTTGCGCGCGTTGCAGTCGAAGGGATTTCTGCGCCGTGACGCCAATCGTCCCCGCGCGGTCGACATCCGCACGCCCGCGCAGGCTGCGGGCGATGCCGCGGTCATTCCCCGCTATGACGCCCGGTTCCCGACACCCTCGTTCGTGCCGGTCGTCGGACGCATCGCCGCTGGTGGCCCGATCCTGGCCGAGCAGGCGGTCGAAGACGTGTTCCCGCTGCCTAAGGAACTGGTCGGCGACGGCACCCTGTTCTTACTCAAGGTCGTTGGCGAGTCGATGATTGATGCGGCGATTTGCGACGGTGACTGGGTCGTGGTGCGTCAGCAGCCCGACGCCAACCAGGGCGACATTGTGGCGGCGATGATTGACGGCGAGGCAACGGTCAAGACGTACCGGCGGACCGACGGACATACCTGGCTTGTCCCGCACAACAAGGCGTTCGAGCCCATCAACGGCGACGACGCAGCGATTCTCGGCCGCGTCGTATCGGTCCTGCGTCGGGTCTAGTCGCCGTGACGAGGCTTGCGCAGGCGTATGGCGACGAGCAATACGCCTGCGCAAGCTAGCAAGATCGCACCGATCACGACGTACGGCAACACGTCGTTGCGGGCAGGTACACGGGCGTCGTCACCGACGGCGACCTGCCGACTAGCGACTGCGTCTCCTGGGGTCGTCGTCACCGGCAACACGCTGAGTGTGGCGTTTTGCCCCTCGCCGAATAGGTAGATGTCATTTGTCTGTGGCGCGAACGCGATTGCCTCGCCCTGCGGAGATGGCGGAAGCGGTATGACTGTCGCCTTCTTGCCGACGAGTGTGCCCGCGATGTCGGGGCTGTCGAGGTCCCAGATATACGCGTCGGTGTACGTGCGGAGCGCGATCAGTGTGTCATCTGCAGAAGCGGCGGCCCCGGTCACGAGTCGTGAGCCGAGCCATCCCACCGGTCCACCAGGAGTATCGGTCTTGTCGATCCGCAGGTCCCCGACCTTGTCCAGCGGCTGCGGCATGTCGGTTGCACCGGGGGCGATGTCCACCGGCTCGGAGCTGCGATAGACGCCGCTGAGACCGGTCAGACTCTTCGTGACAATCACGATGCGTCCGTCCGACTGCACGAACAGCGACTCGGCGTCGTGGGCGCCGTCGGGATAGCGAAAGCGGCGGATCTGCGCGAGGCTGGGATCCGCGGGATCCACTAGTTCGAGCGCGACGCTGTCACGGACGGCGTTATTGTCGCCGATGTCGGCGACGTACAGAAGCCCATTCGGACCGCGTGCTAGGTCTTCGGTGTCACGCGGATCGATCGCCACCACCGAGACCGCGGTCGTCTGGCACTCTTGGTCGAGGTGGAATACCTCGACCTGATCGCCGCTGTCATTGATGATGTCGTAGCCGTCGGGCCGCACGAGCAGGCCGCTGCCTTCGACGATTCGCGAATCAGTGACCGTGCAGACGTCAGTACCAGCGGCGTACGCCGGGGCCGCGGCCGCAGCAGGAACACCGAGCAGCGTGCCCGCCGTAGCGGCAATGAGCGACATCGTCACTCGTGAGGCACCGCGCACCCATCTCCTAATGCGCCTGTCTCCTAGTGTTCATCGACCGGTGACCGGCCGAGCCACTTTGCGACGGTCGCGGCTAACCCGGTCTCGAACCAATCCTCGACCCGCCGCCCCATTTTCGTAACGCTGGCCCGCCGTGCGATCCATAGCAGCACGATGCCCACGCTTGCGCCGGCGATAATGTCGCTGAGCCAGTGATAGTTCATGAACAGCACGGCAAAAGCAGCGATGATCGGCCCGGCGATCGCATATATACAGACCACCCGTCGTACCCATACTGTTGCTATGTAGTCGACGGCGATCCAGGCACCGATGCTGCTCAGCAAAATAGCGTTCGCTTGATGTCCGGATGGATAGGAATCGTTATAGCCGACGGCATGCAGCAGATCTCCGCGCGGATCGGTCGGAAACGTCCGCGCGATAAGGAACTTCGAGGTGTAGATGGCGGCACTCAGTAGCGCCACACCGAGTGCCAGACGCACGAACGGAACAAAGTTGCGAGACTTCACCGCGATGACGATGCACAGCACGAGAATCCACACCAGATTGGTCGCCCGGCCACCCGTCTGACTGAGCACGTACCCGATGGCACTGCCCACGGCAGAATCGCGTAGGCCGACAGTCCGAATCCAACCAGCGAGGACTCCGTCAAAGTGCCGCAGTAAGCCGTCCGCGAGCACGTCGGCGGTAACGAGCGCGAACAGGACCGTGCAGGCTATCGCCAGCCAGCGCGCCGGATACCACGCGCGGTCCGCGGTGGGCCATTGGCTGACCGGAACACGGCGCGGGTCGTCGGCGTCGGGTGTACGGGTCACGGCGAACAGCCTACGCGGGGGCGCGCTCTAGGTCGCCGTACCTCACAGGCCACGCGCGTCGGGTGCGCTCAGCGAGCGAAGGCCTCGAGCGTGGCAGCGACTTGCGGGTAAGCGCGGCCGGTCAGCGCCGTACCGTCTGGCAGGTATTCGGTCGTGGCGATGTCCGCCTCATCATGCAGCCGGGCGACCAGATCGCCGCGCTCGTACGGAATGAGGACGTCGAAATCGATCCGTGGACGCGGCAGCGCGGTCTCGATCGCGAGAAGCAGTTTGTCGATACCCATACCGGTCACGGCGGAGACCGCAATGCTTCCCGGCAAGGATCGCTCGAGACGCTCAATCGCCTCGGGGTCGGCCGCATCGGCCTTGTTAATGACCATGAGCTCGGGAACGTCCTTGGCGCCGATCTGCGCGAAGACCTCACGAACCGCGCTGATCTGCCCTTCCGGGTCCGGATCGGCTCCGTCGACCACGTGCAGCACCAGGTCCGCCGATTCGACTTCTTCCAGGGACGAGCGAAACGCCTCGACCAGCTGATGCGGCAGCGAACGGACAAACCCGACGGTGTCCGCGATCGTGTATTCACGACCGTCAGCGGTCTCTGCGCGCCGCACGGTCGGGTCAAGCGTCGCGAACAGTGCGTTTTCGACCAGCACTCCCGCTCCGGTAAGCCGGTTGAGCAGGGTCGACTTGCCCGCGTTGGTGTAACCGGCGATCACCACGGCGGCGGCATGACTTCGCTGGCGGGAGGCTCGTTTAGTGTCACGGCTCGTCTTCATCGCGGCAATCTCGCGGCGCAACTTGGCGATTCGCTGGTGAATCCGTCGCCGGTCGAGCTCGATCTTGGTCTCACCGGGCCCGCGGCCACCGATACCGCCGCCTTCGGCGCCGACCCGCCCGCCGGCCTGACGCGACATCGACTCACCCCAGCCGCGAAGACGCGGCAAGAGATACTGCAGCTGCGCAAGCTCCACCTGCGACTTACCTTCCCGGCTCTTGGCGTGCTGAGCGAAGATGTCCAGGATCAAGGCGATCCGATCGATGACTTTCACCTTGACGACGCCCTCGAGAGCGGTGCGTTGGGACGGCGACAGCTCATCGTCGCAGATGACCGTATCCGCACCGGTCGCGCGGACGATGTCGGCGAGCTCTCGGGCCTTGCCCGAGCCGAGGTACGTCGCCGGGTCCGGGTTGGTGCGTCGCTGGATCACGCCATCGAGCACTTCCGAGCCGGCCGTCTCGGCCAAGGCGGCGAGCTCTTTGAGTGAGTTCTCCGCCGCCCGCGGGCTCCCGGTGAGATCGAGCCCTGCCAGCACGACGCGCTCCAGGCGCAACTGGCGGTACTCGACCTCGGTGACGTCTTCGAGTTCGGTCGACAGTCCGGAGACTCGGCGCAGCGACTGACGGTCCTCGAGGTCGTAGCCACCGGTGTCGTTTCGTGGCGCGGCCCCGGTGGCATGCTTGTTCGTGGTCGGGTCGATCGTTCGGTTGGTTTGCGTCATCGTCTTCCTATGATCCCACGTCCGCTCGGTAACCGCATCTGAGTTTGATCGCCCACCCACCGAAACCGATCCGGCGCTCAGAATCAGCTTCATGCCCCGACCCGGGGCACGCGTCGCGTGGTCGACGATCCGTTAGCGGCCGCGCAGCAGAACCGTAGACCCTTCCGCAACGATCTCGGCCGGTCCGGTCAGCAGCACCGTCGCGGGACTTACGGCGGTGAGCAGCCGTCCCCCGGGTACGTCGACGATGACCGTGCCTTCGGTCTTGCCGGCATTCGCGAGTGTGGCGTACGCGACCGCGCAGATGCCGGTTCCACACGAACGCGTCTCACCGACACCTCGTTCGTAGACGCGCATCCGCACATGCGCGTCGGTCTCCGACGCCCCCGGGACCTGCTCGAAGAACTCGAGGTTGACTCCCTCCGGGAAGAACGACGCGTCGTACGACGGTGCGCGGGACAGATCGAGACCCGCGACCGCGGCCGGCTCCCCGGAGAGGTCGCAGGCTAGGTGCGGGTTGCCCATCGACACCGCACGCCCGGCGTACTCGGCCTTCGAGTCAAAGGCACGAACGGTGGCCGCCGACGTTCCGAGATCTTCCGCCGGGCCCATGTCAACGGTGATGCGGCCATCCACGCCGAAGCTGACCAGCTTGACGCCGGACCGGGTGATGACCGGTAGGTCGGCGGAGTCGACGAAGCCGAGCCGTTGCAGGTAGCGGGCAAATACGCGTACGCCGTTGCCGCACATCTGCGCCACCGACCCATCGGCGTTGCGATAGTCCATAAACCACTCGGCGTCCTGGACATCCGGCACTCCGGTCTGCTCGTCGGTCTCAGCGCTGCGTCGTACGACCCGGATCACACCGTCGCCGCCGATTCCGGCATGCCGGTCGCACAGCAGGCGTACGTCGGCCTCGGTCAAGGTCAGTCGGCCGTCGGGATCGGGGATCAGCACGAAGTCGTTCTCGGTGCCATGACCTTTCGCGAAGTCGACAGCGAGCTGGGTCGAGGCGGTGTCTATTGGTTGCTGGGCCACTGGTTAATCGTACTCAGCACGCGCTCGGGTAGCGCCTGTTCGGCCGCGTCGCACCAGTGGATCCGCGAGTCGCGGCGAAACCATGCGCGTTGTTTACGGGCAAACCGCCGGGTCGCACTAATCGTCTGCTCGATAGCCTCGGCCTCGGTCAGTTCGCCAGACAGCAGCCGCAGGACCTGCTGATACCCCAGTGCCTTGCTCGCGGTCCGCGTCGCCGACAACCCGTCGGCCTCAAGGGCGCGCACCTCCTCGACGAAGCCCTGCTCCCACATCCGGCACACGCGCAACGCAATCCGGTCGGCAAGGTCCGCCCGGTCCAGCCCGATCTGGACGGCCCGGTAATGCTCAGTGTTCGTCTTCTCATCGGCGGGCAGCTGCGCCTCGAACGGCGCCCCGGTGATCTCTATGACCTCGAGGGCGCGCACGATCCGGCGACCGTTGGTGGAAAGAATACGTTCGGCGGCAGCCGGGTCGAGCCGAACGAGTCGGCGATGCAGCGCGAACGTGCCTTGTTCGCGCAGCTCCGCCTCAAGCCGCGCGCGCACCTCGGGATCGGTGCCAGGGAAATCGAGGTCGTCGATCACCGCCTTGATGTAGAGCCCCGATCCGCCCACGAGCATCGGGATGCGCGACCGCGACCGAATCGCGTCGACGCAGTCACGGGCGCGGGCCTGGTAGTCCGCGACCGTCACCGCGTGCCCGATCGGCCACATGTCGAGTAAGTGGTGCACGATGCCGCGGCGCTGGCCCAGCGGTTGCTTCGCCGTGCCGATGTCCATTCCTCGATAGACCTGCATCGAGTCGGCGTTGATGATCTCCACCGCCTCGGGGCCGCCGAGCAACTCGGCCACATCGAGCGCGAGATCGGTCTTTCCTGACGCCGTCGGCCCGGCGATGACGATGACCTCCGCACTCTGCACGCTCATATCGACACCACCGCCAATTACCTGACTCCCGTTCCGGCTCAACACATCCGCCGGTCACGATAGTCGTCACCGCTGCGCAGACCGCGACCGCGCCAGTCGCGACACCACTCCCCGAGCCGACCCACCGCAACGTGCGCACTCGCACAGTGTGAGAATTACCAAACCGAGCCGAGGGCGGCGCAGGCGCATAACCTGTCGGTCTGCCATCGGGACTTAGCAAATGTCGTACGCCGGAGGTCTCATCGCAATGGTTGCCAGCAACGAGTGGGGTCGTGTCGATGACGACGGCACCGTCTACGTGCGGACTGCCGAGGGTGAGCGCGTGGTGGGGTCGTGGCAGGCCGGCGCGCCCGAAGAGGGCCTCGCGCTGTACACCCGCAAGTACGACGACCTCGCCACCGAGGTGAGCTTGCTCGCGAGCCGTCTCGAGTCCGGTGCCGGCAACCCGCAGCACACCGCAGAGCTCGCGACCCAGATGCGCGCCTCGCTTGCCGACGCCGCCGTGATCGGTGATCTCGGCGCACTGGACAAGCAACTCGGTGAACTGCTTGAGAAGACCTCCGTAAAAAAGGAAGAAGTCGCCGCCGCCAAGGCACAGGCACGCGCGGATGCGGTTGCCGCCAAAGAGGCGCTCGCCGCCGAGGCCGAGCAGCTCTCGACCAGCACCCAATGGAAGGCGAGCGGCGACCGGCTGCGCGCGATCATCGAAGAATGGAAGGCGATCAAGGGCGTCGACCGCAAGACCGACGACGTTCTGTGGAAGCGTTTCAGTAGCGCCCGCGATGCCTTCAGCAAGGCCCGTGGGTCGCACTTCGCCCAGCTGGACAAGCAACGCGAGGCTGCCAAAGAAGTCAAGCTAAAGATCGTCGCAGAAGCCGAGGAACTTTCCACCTCGACCGACTGGGGCCCGACCGCATCGAAGATGAAGTCGCTGATGAGCGACTGGAAGGCGGCCGGTCGCGCGCCACGCGACAGCGAAGACAACCTCTGGGGGCAGTTCCGTGCCGCGCAGGACAAGTTCTTCGCTGCTCGCAGCGCCGTGTTCGACGTACGGGACTCCGAACAGCTCGACAACAAGAAAGCCAAGGAGCAGCTGCTCGACTCGGCCGACAAGATCGACCCCGCGAACAGCCTGGAGGAGGCGAAGTCCGCGCTTCGAGATCTCCAGGACAAATGGGAACAGATCGGGCACGTGCCGCGCGAGGCGATGCGTCCATTGGAAGATCGGCTCAAAAAGGTCGAACGACGAGTACGCGATGCCGAGGACGCAGAATGGAAACGGTCCGCTGCCGAGTCCAACCCGATTCTGCTGAATATGCGCGAGGCGGTGACCAAGGCCGAGACCGCGCTGAGTAAAGCCGAGGCGGCCGGTAACGCCAAGAAGATCGACGAGGCCCGGCAGGCTCTCGACGCACGCCGCGAGTGGCTCGCCGAGGCCGAGAAGTCGGTCCAGAGCTAGGTCGCGCGCCGCACGGTCGGCATCGCGAGAAAGACACCCTTCTCAACGGGCGCATTGTGCCGCGCTTCGTGCGCGTCCCCGCCCCGCGTACGCCGGTGAGTCAGCACGTCGCCGTCTGCGACAAGATGGTGCGGTGCGGCCTGCGTGATCCTGGTCGTGATGACGTCACCGGGGCGGACGGCACCGTCGACTCGCGGGCCGATCGGGGTGAAGTGCACCAGGCGGCCATCGCGTCCACGCCCGCTCATCCGGTCGGTGGCCTTGTCCTTACGTCCTTCACCGTCGGCAACCAGCACCTCGGTCTCGGTGCCGATGAGGTTCTTGCCGAGGTCCCACGAGATCTGATTTTGCAGCTTGACCAGTCGTTCATACCGCTCTTGGACGACTTCTTTGGGCAGTTGATCGTCCATGGTCGCTGCCGGCGTACCGGGCCGGGGCGAGTACTGGAAGGTGAATGCGGTGGCAAACTGTGACTGCTCGACGACGTCGAGCGTCTGCTGGAAGTCCTCTTCGGTCTCACCGGGGAATCCGACGATGATGTCCGTTGTCAGCGCCGCGTCGGGCATCGCTTCGCGGACCTTTCGGACGATCGAGAGATAGCGATCGGGTCGGTAGGAACGGCGCATCGCGCGCAATACCCTCGCCGAGCCGGACTGCAGCGGCATATGCAGCTGATGGCAGACGTTGGCGGTGGTGGCCATGGCCTCGATAACGTCGTCGGTGAAGTCCCGCGGATGTGGTGAGGTGAAGCGGACACGCTCGAGCCCGTCGATTTGACCGCACGACTTGAGCAGCTGAGAAAACGCCGTGCGTTCCCCGAATGACACGCCGTACGAATTCACATTTTGGCCGAGCAACGTAACTTCGAGCGCGCCGTCTGCGACGAGTGCTTGTACCTCGGCGAGGACATCGCCCGGTCGGCGGTCCTTCTCCCGGCCACGAAGGGCCGGCACGATGCAGAAGGTACAGGTGTTGTTGCAGCCGACCGAGATCGATACCCATCCGGCATACGCCGCATCCCGCTTCGCCGGCAGCGCCGATGGGAACTCTTCGAGCGCCTCGAGGATCTCTACCTGGGCCTCTTGGTTGTGCCGAGCACGGTCGAGCAATGTGGGCAGCGATCCGACGTTGTGGGTGCCGAACACCACGTCGACGTACGGCGCCTTGTCCACGATGGTAGAGCGGTCCTTCTGGGCGAGACAGCCACCGACCGCGATCTGCAAGTCGGGGTTGGCGCGCTTCACCGGTGCGAGGTGACTGAGATTGCCGTAGAGCTTGTTGTCCGCGTTTTCCCGGACCGCACACGTGTTGAACACGATCAGGTCCGGCTCTTCGTCCTCCAACGCGCTGCGATAACCAGAGGCCTCGAGTACGCCGGCCAGCCGCTCGGAGTCGTGCACATTCATCTGGCAGCCGTAGGTCTTGATCTGATAGCGACGTCCGGCGCCACCGTTGCGAGGCGCGTGATCGGTGGCAGGAGCCGTCTGAGAATCGCTGGGCAATGAAGTCATATCCCATCAATGGTAAGGCGTCCGTCCGCGTGTCGCGGCGTCGGCTCACGGTCGATTCTCAGCACCGTGCCTTTACGATAGACACATGCTGAAGCGGATCGCGATTATGCTCGTCTGTTTCGGCTTCGTCCTCGCCGGATGCGCCGGCACGCAGTCGCCGCAGAAGTTCAGCAAGCCCAGCGATCACCCGCCCAAGTTCGCCGCCGGTACGACGATGGCCGCGCTGCAAACGGCCAAGAACATCCGGATCGGCGTCAAATTCGACCAGCCCAACCTTGGCTATATGAGCCCGGGTGCGAAGGTTCCCTCCGGCTTCGATATCGAGATCGCGAAGATCATCGCGGCGCACCTCGGGCTGGACGCCGGACAGATCACCTGGGTGAAGACCGATTCGGCGGACCGCGAGAAGTACCTCACCGGTAACACCGTCGACATCGTGGTCGCGAGCTATTCGATGACCCCGCAGCGGCAGTCGGTCGTCGGGCAGGCCGGGCCGTACCTCGTCACCGGTCAGCAGATCATGGTCCGCAAGGACGACGCGGACATCGATACCGCGCAAGACCTCAAGGACCGGAAGGTCTGCACCGTCGCGGGCTCGTCGTCGACCGAGCTGATCGTGAAGAAGTTCCACGCCGACCCGTGGCCGAGCGACTCGTATGCGAAATGCGTCGACGCACTGCTCGACGGTGAAGTGGAGGCGGTCAGTACCGACGGCGCGGTGTTGATGGGCTTCCTGATCAACCACGTCGACGAGGTCAAGATCGTCGGCGAACCGTTCACCACCGAGCGCTACGGTATCGGCTACAAACACGGCGACAAGGCGATGTGCGAGTTTCTGACCAAGACCCTGCTCGCGTCGTACAAGGACGGCACGTGGAGCTCGGCCTTCGAGACGACTCTCGGCAAGACCGGCGTGGAGGCACCCACACCGGCGCAGCCGGACAAGTGCCAGAGCTAGTGCGCGACCTCGGTCGCGCGTGACTCGCGTACGACGGTGACACGGATCTGACCCGGATAGGTCAGCTCGTCCTCGATCTGGGCCGCGACCTCGCGGGCCAGCGTATGCGAGGCTACGTCGTCGACGATCTCGGGTTTCACCATGACCCGCACCTCGCGACCGGCCTGCATCGCGAAGACCTTTTCCACGCCCGGCTTCTGGGCGGCGATTTGCTCGATGCGTTCGAGGCGCTTGACGTAGGCCTCGACGCTCTCGCGGCGGGCGCCTGGGCGTCCGCCGGAGCACGAGTCGGAGGCCTGGGTGAGTACGGCCTCGATTGTCTCGGGCTGCACCTCGTTGTGGTGTGCCTCTATCGCGTGAACCACCTCGGGTGCTTCACCGTACTTGCGGGCGAGCTCCGCACCGATGATCGCGTGGCTTCCCTCGACCTCGTGGGTGAGCGCCTTGCCGATGTCATGCAGGAACGCGCCTCGTTTGACTAGTTCGGTCGGCACGCCAAGCTCCGCGGCCATCGCCGCGGCGATGTGCGCGGTTTCGACCAGATGCAACAGCACGTTTTGGCCGTACGACGTGCGGTAGCGCAGCCGGCCGAGAAGCGACACGATCTCTGGGTGCACGTGGTCGATGCCGACCTCCAGAAGGGCGTCCTCCGCCGCGCGCTGGCAGAGCGCATCGACCTCGATCTTGCTGCGTTCGTACGCCTCTTCGATACGATGCGGATGGATACGCCCGTCCATCACCAGCTTGGACAGCGTGAGCCGGCCGATCTCGCGGCGCACCGGGTCGAAGCAGGACAGCAGTACCGCCTCGGGGGTGTCGTCGATGATCAGGTTGACCCCGGTCGTCGTCTCGAACGAGCGAATGTTGCGGCCCTCACGACCGATGATCCTGCCCTTCATGTCCTCGCTGGGCAGGTGCATCACCGCCACGACGCTCTCCGCGGTCTGTTCGCTGGCGACCCGCGCAATCGCGTCGGCGACGATGATCTTGGCTCGATCGTCGGCGCCCTTGCGTGCCTCGGTCTCGATATCACGAGCCAGGATCGCGCTCTCCCGTCGGATCTGGGCCTCCTGCTGTGCGATCAGCTCGGATTTCGCGGCCTCGGCAGTGAGGCCGGCGATGCGTTCCAGTTCCGAGCTCAGGCCCGACTCGCGGTCCGCGAGTTCGCTCTCCTGCGCGCGTAGCCGTTCGTCACCAGCGGCAAGCTCGAGCTCGCGGGACTCAACCCGGCGCGCCTCGGTGTCGAGGCGTTCTTCACGCTCGGCCAGCCGGCTCTCGCGGCGTTCGGCGTCGACCAGCACGTTGCGGGAGCGCTCGAGGATGCGCTCGGCCTCGCGTTCGGTGTCCTTGCGGCTCGAGAGCAGCATCTCGCTGATGTCCAGCTCGGCCTGGCGCCGCGCAGAGTCTGTCTCGGCATTGATCTCGTTGCGGATGCGCTGCGCGGCCGCGCGGGTCTGCTGGGCCTCGCGCAGCGCCGCGTTACGGATGGCCGTGAGCTCCTGCTCGAGCTCGTCGCGCACCTGATCACGCACCTCGTCTTCTAGTTCGGCGCGGATTCGGTCGCGGGTATGGGTATCGAACTCGTCGGTGACTTGTCGGCGCGCGGTGCGACGGGCCTCGACAAGCGCGGCGGCCTTGGCCTCGTTGCGTCCGGCGCGGCGGCCCTGCTCGTATCCGGCGGCGTGACCTTCTTCGAGACCGGTGGCTCGGCCTTCTGAGAGGATCTCCTCGCGTGCGGCGGCGTCCGTACCGGTAGCCGCCGACGTCGCGGCAGAAGGTGCGACGGCGGGCTGTGGATCGGCGCGACGATCGATTGAGCGCAAAATGCGGTGACCGGTCAGCACGACGGCGACAATGAGAATCACGACCGCGAGTATGAGCACGATGCCCAGTAAGAGTGGCATGTTGCATGCTCCTTCGGTCGATGTAGTGGAACCGAAGAACGCACTGAATAGGGCTAAACCGGCCTCGCGCCCAGGTTGCGCCGTGATGTGGCGGCCCCGGAACGCGGGTACGCCACCGGAATCCTCATCGGTTTAACGAGTCGGTCGGTGCAACTAAAGCTTGCGCGGTAACGGGTAACGCGGATGCGGTTGGTGATGCGGGTTGGTGATGGTGTCAGTACGTCGCCTCATGCTCAGGCAACGAGTTCAGAAGTTCAGTTGGCGGGTTATGTCGGTGGTGACGTCATGCAGTTCAGGTGTATTCAGTCGCGTTCAAGCGGTTATGACTGAGATTATGTCGCCTTACCGCTGGGGTCAAGCAAGGAACGCCTCACGGTGCGTCGCCGGGAGCAGTGTCATCCATAGCGGTGTCATCCATGGCGGTGCCATCCGTAGCATCCCGCAGCGCCTCGTCGACCGCGGCGTAACTGAGTCCGGCGGGGTAGCCACGCCGGGCCAGCATGCCGACTAGCCGGCGCCGCAGACCCTCTTCGTCCTGACGAACCCGGGCTGGGGCGCCACGCAGTTTCGCGCTCGCAAGCTGATAGGCGCGCGCCCGCTCATGGGCGCCGTCGATTTGCTCGAGCGCCTCGTCGATGAGGTCCCGGTCGACGCCTTTTCGTTCGAGCTCGAAGCGCAGCGCGGTACGCGATGATCCACGATTCCGGTGCCGATCCTCGACCCACATCATGGCGAACTGCCGATCGTCGACGTATCTGAGCTCGGTCAGCCGGGCCAGCACCCGCCGAATCGAGTCGTCGGGGTAGCCCTTTCCTTGCATCGCGGTCCGCAGCTCATGCGAGGTGCGCGCCATCGCGGTCAGCTTACGCAGACAGAACTCGGTCCCTAACGCGTCGAGCCGCGCCGGTTCGGTGGGGAGCCCCGGCGGTTCCGCACCGGACGGGCGCGACCGACCGCGACGCGCCCCTACTGCACCGGTAGCCATAGATTGTGACCTCCTAGAAGTCGACTGGCGCCGGCGCTACGTCGTCTTCCTCGAGCGACGGAACGAGGCCCAGCTTCTCTTTGAGTCGCTTCTCGATCTCATTAGTCAGGTCCGGGTTGTCGCGCAGGAAGTTACGGACGTTTTCCTTGCCCTGACCGAGCTGGTCGCCCTCGTAGGTGTACCAGGCACCGGACTTGCGAATGATGGAGTGCTCGACGCCCATGTCGATCAGCGAGCCTTCACGGCTAATGCCGCGACCGTAGACGATGTCGAATTCGGCCTGTTTGAACGGCGCGGCCATCTTGTTTTTAACGATCTTGGCGCGCGTACGGTTGGCGACCGCCTCACCACCATCCTTGAGCGTCTCGATGCGGCGTACGTCGATGCGGACCGAGGCGTAGAACTTCAGCGCCTTGCCGCCGCTCGTCGTCTCCGGCGACCCGAACATCACGCCGATCTTCTCGCGCAACTGGTTGATGAAGATTGCTGTCGTGCCAGACGTGCTCAGCGCGCCGGTGATCTTGCGCAGCGCCTGACTCATCAATCTGGCCTGCAGGCCGACGTGGCTGTCGCCCATGTCGCCCTCGATTTCTGCGCGCGGCACGAGTGCGGCGACCGAGTCGATGACCAACACATCAATACTCCCCGACCGGATCAGCACATCGGCGATCTCGAGAGCCTGCTCGCCGGTGTCCGGCTGCGCTACGAGCAGCGCGTCGGTGTCGACCCCGAGGTTTTTGGCGTATTCCGGGTCGAGCGCGTGCTCCGCGTCGATGAACGCCGCGATGCCGCCGGCGGCCTGCGCGTTGGCGACCGCGTGCAGCGCCACCGTGGTCTTCCCCGAGGACTCCGGGCCGTAGATCTCCACGACGCGGCCACGCGGCAGTCCGCCAATGCCGAGCGCGGCATCCAGCGCCAGCGAGCCGGTCGGGATGACCTCTGCCGGCGCACGAGTCTCGTCGCCCAATCGCATAATTGAGCCTTTGCCGAACGACTTGTCGATGTGAGCGAGCGCGGTTTCGAGAGCCTTCTCGCGGTCTATTCCAGCCATGGGTCTCACCTTCGGGTGCTGCGGTCCACGCGATCGCGGACCTTGTTTGGGGTTCATGTGTGATGTTGTCGAATCTGTGAGTGCGGTCTTACTGAGACGGTAAAGCGTAGGACCGACATTTTGGAGGATGTGCGTACCGCGGTGGATAACCACCGGAGTTACCCACAACTGTAGACGTACACTTGTTCGACGTACAGTTCTAGTGTAAGCGACACGCCGGAAACTTCGCTTTTTCCTCGCGCCGCGCCTGGGTCAGGTCAGCGAACGCGGCACATCGAAGGCCGCACAGACCGCGCGCCACACGACCTTGGGGTCGACGCCGTCATCGATTGCGCGCTGGATGGTCCGATCGCCGAGCGCCGAGAGGACGTGGTCGTGGGCGACAGAAGATGCGTAGACGACGCCAAAATGCGCTTCCATCCGCTCCCAGAAGTCTGTCAGGCGCACGAGTTCGCTTCCTACCAATCATTCGAATGATGCCGACCGACTGATGTTAATCGTCTTCGGCGCGTTCAGGTAACCGGGCGACGAGCCGATGACTGAAGGTCAGACAGCCTGCGGCGTGTCACGGCGGAGGCCGAGCACGAGTGCGACGATCAGCGGGACCGTGAAGAACGCGGCCACCACCGACAGTGCGCCATACCCCCACTGCGCGACAATGACACCGGACGCCGACGCCGCCAGCGCTGCGGCAAGCCCCATCGTCAAATCACTGGCACCCTGGACCGATGGCCGGTCGGTGTCACTGGTCGAGTTCGAGACCAGCAGCGATCCGCTGACCATCGAGGCCGACCAGCCGAACCCCAGCAGAAACAGCCCCACCGCAAGCTGCGCGGTCGCCGAGTCTGCCGCCGTGCCAGCACACGCGCACGCCGCGAGTAACAGCACCGCGCCGAGCATCGCGATCCAGCGCGCGCCGATCCGGTCGGTCAGCCAGCCGAAGACCGGCGAGAACGCGTACATGCCGAACACGTGCCCCGAGATCACGAACCCTACGGCCGCGAGCCCATGGCCGGCGTGCCCGATGTGCACCGGCGTCATCACCATCACCGAGACCATGGCGGCGTGCGCGCCGACGACGGCGAGCAGCCCGATCCGGCCATCGACGGACTTCCAGAGCACCCGTAGCGCGGCGATGACGCCCATCGACTTCGACGCCGGCCGTGCGACGTCGGCAATGGTGGCCACTCGGTGCCGCGCCGCCACGACGTGCAAGGGATCTGGCCGAAGTCGTACGACGACGAGCAAGGCGCCGAGCAGGAAGAACGGCACCGAGACGAGGAACGGTCCGGCGTACGGCGGCAGTCCCAGCCCGACCGCGAGGTGCGAGGTCGGTTCGGCCAGGTTCGGCCCGACGATCCCGCCGGCGGTGACCGCGAAGAGCATCATCGACATGGTGCGTCCCCGGTTGTTCGCGGTCGCGAGGTCGGTGCCGGCGAAGCGTGCCTGCAGGCTCGCGGCCGAACCGGCGCCGAACACAAACATCCCGATCAACGCGATTGCCGCAAGACCGAGGCCCGCACCGATGATGACCAGTACGCCGCCACCGGCGGCGTAAATATAGGTCGAGGCCAGCGACACCCTGCGGCCGTACCGTATGGCGAGCCGGGCCGCCGGTACCGCGACCAGCGCGCCGCCGAGCGTCGAAGCCGCCTGGGCGAAACCAGCCGCGGACTCCGATCCGGTGGTGTATTCGAGGATGAGACCGCCCATCGCGATCCCTGCCGCGACGGCGATCGCGCCAAGGATCTGGCTGATGAACAGCGTCCCGAGAGTGTTGCGCTGGACGGCTGCCTCGTCGTACGCCGCCTCAATCGACACCACGTCGGATGCCACTGGGCGCTGCTTAGACACCGAGCGACCGGCCCACGATCTCTTTCATGATTTCGTTGGTTCCGGCGTAGATCGGCTGGACCCTGGCATCGAGGAAGAACTGGGAGATCGGGTATTCGGTCATGTAACCGTAGCCACCGTGCAACTGTAGGCAACGGTCCGCGACCCGCTTCTGCAAATCGGTCGTCCACCACTTCCCCGCCGACGCGTCGACCGCGGTGTATTCGCCGTCGTTGTGGGAGCGGATCGCCTCGTTGAGAAAGACGCGCGCGATCTGGATCTCGGTGGCCATCTCGGCGAGTTCGAACCGGGTGTTCTGGAACGAACCGATCGGCTGCCCGAATGCGTGCCGCGACTTCGCATAGTCAAGCGTGAGCTCAAGCATCCGCTCGCTCGAGGCGACCGCGGCGACGGCCACGGTGAGCCGTTCCTGCGGGAGGTTGTTCATCAGGTGCACGAAGCCGCGGTCGAGCTCACCGAGGAGGTTTTCCTGCGGCACTCGGACATTATCGAAGAACAGTTCGGCGGTGTCCTGTGCCTTGAGACCGACCTTGTCCAAGTTGCGCCCACGCGAGAAGCCGGGCGTGTCGCGTTCGACCACGATCAGGCTCAGCGCCTTCGATCCGGACGCTTCTTCGTTGGTGCGTGCGACGACGATGACGAGGTCGGACAGGATGCCATTGGTAATGAAGATCTTCGACCCGTTGATGACGAAGTCGGTGCCATCGCGTTTCGCGGTCGTCCGCACGGCCTGCAGGTCGCTTCCAGTGCCCGGCTCCGTCATCGCGATGGCAGTGATCAGATCGCCCGAGCAGAACCCGGGAAGCCACCGCTTCTTTTGCTCCGCCGTACCGAGATGCAGAAGGTACGGCGCGACCACGTCGTTGTGCAGCGTCAGGCCGAGCCCGGTGACCCCGGCCCGGTTAACCTCCTCGCCCACCACGGCGTTGAAGCGGAAGTCGAC
The DNA here is from genome assembly GCF_003003235.1 of Antricoccus suffuscus. Taxonomy (NCBI): domain Bacteria; kingdom Bacillati; phylum Actinomycetota; class Actinomycetes; order Geodermatophilales; family Antricoccaceae; genus Antricoccus; species Antricoccus suffuscus. The sequence goes on along the minus strand of NZ_PVUE01000002.1, from coordinate 326,787 downwards.
CTGTCCACCGCCGCCGAACTCCTCCGGCACATCGGTGCCTAGAAGTCCGGCGCTACCAGCGGCCCGCCATACCTCGCGGTCGACCTGTCCGTCCTTGGCCCATTGGGCATGAAACGGTACGGCGTTCTTCTCCAGGAAGGTGCGGACGGTGTCACGGAACGCGTCGTGCTCGGATTCGTAGAGGTTCTGTTTCACGGCTTTCTCTTCCACTTCGCTTGAGGAGGGCCAGCCACCACGCTGGGACCGAAACGTTCGCGGGCAACGTTTCGGTGATCATCGCAGAAGACTCGGATACGCTGCACCGCGACTCCGGCAAGAGCGCAGGCCGATCGTCGCCGAGATCAGAAAAGTGCGCAGTCCACCTTCCGTTCATATGCCGCTTCTACGGTGATCGGATGAACGCGCAGCGTTGGACGGGTCTTGGCTTCGGTGTCGCAGTGCACGTCGCCAGGTTTGGAGTGATCGTCCTCGGACTAGCGGTGGCGCCCGCCCTCGGCATCGGCGGTTGGTACCAGGGCTTGTTCGTGAACGCGCTGTGCTCGCTCTTTGCCGCTGGCCTTGTCACCTATCGTCGGCTCTGGAGGAAGATCGGTCGGGTTCAACGAAGAGCTGACCAGCCGCGGCGTCGTGCTCGAGCGGATGCGCCGCAGCTTCGGCGTGTACTCGTCCGTTGCCGTCACTGCAGCGCTATTCGGGTTGCAACACCTCTCGGCAACGCCGGCGTGTCCCCCAGTGGCGCGGGCTGCGTCACGGCTCCTGCTTCCATTTCGGCTGAGGAGGGGGCCAGCCTCCGCGCGGTGCCGAAGCGTCCGCGGGAGACGTTTCGGTGTCCATCGCAGAAGACTCCGGTACGCCGGACGCCGACGCCGGCTCGTGCTGGAGACCTCGCTTCTGCTCCGCGACTTCGTATGTCGTGGTTCGCTCGTTCGGATCATCCTCGGGGAGCGGCCACTTTGCCAACCCGTCGCGCGGTTCAACGGCGGTCGGTTCAACGGCGGTCGGTTCAACGACTGGCGATTCAATGGCGGGCGCTGCCGCGCTGGGTATATCAGTCACGGGTGTTTCCCCGTAGCGCGGGACGGACTGCTCCGCAGGCGGTTGCGCATAGGTTGGCTGAACCGATCCGTAGGACGCGCCAGAATCTATCGGGCCGGTGGGACCGGTCCCGCCGATCGGGCCTGATGAGGTCTCGAACGCCGAGGCCGCCGGGTGCGCGGCATTCTTCCTAGTTCTGCGCCATCGGAGCAGGCCAAACAGCACCGCGCCGATGATGAGCAGCCCGAGTACGACCGCGCCGATGATGATCCAGTTCGTCGAGTTCGCGTCCTTGTGCTTACTCGCAGTGCTCGCCGACTTGTCCGTAGCGGACGGCGCCGGCGCCGCCGAGGCGTAGGTCGCGGTCAGGTCGTTGGCCTTCAGCGGTTCGACTGTCCAGGTGATCGCGTTGTCCGCGACGGTGCCGTTGGTGTCACCGATCGTGCCGGGGAGGTTGAGCTTGACCGTCGCAGTGACGTTCTTAGCCAGGAGGGCTTTCTGCGCTTCGGTGCCGGCATCGAAGGTGAGGTCGAAGCTGGCAGCGAACGTTACGGTATCGCCGTCGCGGGTGAACACCAGCGCGCCGCCACGGTCTCCGAGCGGAGTGAACGCCGCCGCCTCCTTGAACGTGGCCCGTTTGTACTCGATCTTGTATCCGACCTTCGTGCCGTCCGAGTAAGGACTCACGACAATCGAGTCGGTGTCACTGACCGGCTTGGGAAACTCGATCTTGTTGGACGTGGCAGAACCGGGCGCACCCGACGGGAGCGGCGCCGGCGTCGGCAGTACCTCAACGCCGCCCACTGGCTTGGTTTCCCGGGTCAGGATCACGGTGCCAGACACCCGGTCTTCCTTGGAGACCGTGACGTCCGCGCTGTAGTTCAGACAGCCGCTGAGCAGTATCACGATGAGCGCGGCGACGGTGGCGAGCACCGCCCGGCGAGCGCGCACTGCTGTCGACGCCCGGGATGCCGGGCACACGGGGTTCACTCGTCCATCACTGTGCATTGCGCTACGACGTAACCAAGCCCCACTTTGGCTCCCCTCCCGGCCATCGAATCCGGCTCGGTTCACGAACCGATCGACACAGGCGGCGCAGGATCTTGTCGGGGCCGTGCGGTTGGATAGATGCTGAGGTCCGGCCAGTACGCCGAGACGCCCGCGCGCATGTAGCAAGGAGTTCCAGATCGTTGGACGCCAGCACCCGATGAACGCCGAACCAACCGGCGCGAACGCCGATACCGCACGGGCCGATTCCGAGTACGCCGCCCGTGTACTCGGCAGGTTCGCGGAGCCGACTCGTGAGTGGTTCGGTGCCGCGTTCGATGCTCCCACTCCGGCGCAGCTCGGTGCGTGGGACGCCATCGCAACAGACGCGCATGCCCTCGTCGTGGCACCGACCGGATCGGGCAAAACATTGGCAGCCTTTCTGTCCGCGCTCGACACAATCTCCCGTACGCCGATCCCCGAAAATCGCCAGCACCGATGTTCGGTGCTCTACATCAGCCCGCTGAAAGCGCTCGCCGTCGACGTCGAGCGCAACCTGCGGGCGCCGCTGAGCGGTATCCACAACGCCGCCCGCCGGCTCGGTCTCCCGGACCGACAGATCAACGTCAGCTCGCGTACGTCGGACACCAGTCCGGCGCAGCGTCGTACGTTCGCGCGCACTCCAGGGGACATTCTTGTCACGACGCCGGAGTCGCTGTTCCTGCTGCTGACAAGTGCTGCGCGCGAGGCATTGCGCGGGGTGCAAACGGTCATCATCGATGAGATTCACGCGATGGCAGGCACCAAGCGGGGATCGCATCTCGCGCTCTCCCTCGAGCGCCTCGACGAGTTGCTCGAACGTCCTGCGCAACGGATCGGGCTGTCGGCAACGGTCCGCCCGATCGACAAGGTCGCCGGTTTCCTGTCTGGCACCGGCACCGCGCGAGAGACCATCGTCGTCGCGCCCGCGTCCGAGAAGCAGGTCGACCTCGACGTCGTCGTACCGGTCGAGGACCTGTCCGACCTGACCGATCAGCGCGGCCCGGACGGCGAGCTAGCGCGCTCGATCTGGCCCGCTGTCGACGAACGGATCTACCAGCTGGTCCGCGATCACCGCTCGACCATCGTCTTCACCAACTCCCGGCGTACCGCCGAACGACTGACGTCCCGCCTTAACGAACTCGCGGACGAACACGCACAGACGGACTCGCAGTCAACGGAAACCGGCGCCGTGAGGTCACGGACGCAGGCGGAAATGCGGATGCCGGCGGAAATGATGGCTCAGGCCGGTGTTGGACGACCGGCGGTCGAAGGCGCCGTGATCGCACGCGCCCACCACGGATCGGTGTCCCGCGAACAGCGCACCATCACCGAGGAGGGCCTCAAGCAAGGCACCCTCCCCGCAGTGGTCGCGACCAGCAGCCTCGAGCTCGGGATCGACATGGGCGCCGTCGACCTCGTGGTCCAGGTCGAGTCACCCCCATCGGTCGCGGCCGGCCTGCAGCGTGTCGGGCGAGCAGGTCATCACGTTGGCGCCGCGAGCAAGGGAGTCTTCTTTCCTAAGCATCGCGGCGATCTCGTGACCACCACCGTCGTCGCCTCGCATATGGCACGCGGCGACATCGAGGCCCTGCAGATCCCACAAAACCCACTCGACGTGCTGGCTCAACACATCATCGCGATGCTCGCCATGCGGCCGTATGACGTAGCCGAGCTGACCGCTCTGATCCATCGCGCCGCGCCGTACGCCCACCTTCCAGAATCCGCACTGCACGGCGTCCTTGACATGCTGTCCGGCCGCTACCCCTCCGATGACTTCGCACAGCTGCGTCCGCGGATCGTGTGGGACCGGCACACCGACACCCTCACCGCGCGTCCCGGCGCGCAACGACTGGCGGTCATTAGCGGCGGCACAATCCCCGATCGCGGCCTGTTCGGCGTCTTCATCGCCGGAGGTGATGACGAGCGCGGCGGCCGACGCGTCGGTGAGCTCGACGAGGAGATGGTCTACGAGTCGAGAGTCGGCGACATCTTCCTGCTCGGCTCGTCGTCGTGGCGGATCACCGAGATCACCCATGACCGGGTTCTTGTCGTACCGGCGCCCGGCATGCCCGGCAAGATGCCCTTCTGGACCGGCGAGCAGCAGGGCCGTCCGCTCGAGCTGGGTCGCTCGATCGGTGAGTTCGTGCGGACCTACTCTGGGCTCGACTCCGAGTCTGGCGACACGCTGGCCCGTGAGTCTGGCCTCGACGACTACGGCGTACGCAACCTGCGTGACTACCTCGACCAACAACGCGACGCGACCGGCGTACTCCCCACCGACCGCCAGATCGTCTTCGAACGGTTCCGTGACGAGTTGGGCGACTGGCGGGTCGTCGTACACTCCCCCTTCGGTGACCAGGTCAATGCGCCGTGGTCGCTGATCATCCGTGCGCGGCTGGCCGAACGGTACGGCGTCGACGCGCAGGCCGTGCACGCCGACGACGGGATCGTGCTGCGCATCCCGGACACTGCGGACGAACCGCCCACGGCCGAGCTGCTCGCGATCGACCCGGACGAGGTCACCGACCTGGTGACCGCACAGATCAGCACATCGGCGCTTTTTGCCTCACGCTTCCGCGAATGCGCTTCTCGCGCCCTCCTACTGCCGCGCCGCGATCCGGGCAAGCGATCGCCGTTATGGCAGCAACGGCAACGAGCCGCACAGCTGCTCACCGTCGCATCGCGCTACCCGGACTTCCCGATCATCCTGGAGACGGTGCGCGAGTGCCTGCAGGATGTGTACGACGTACCGGGGCTGGTCGAGATCATGACCTCGATCCGGTCTCGCTCGATCCGGGTCACCGAGGTTGAGACGCCGAGGGCATCACCGTTCGCCCAGTCGCTGCTCTTCGGCTACCTGGCGGCGTTCATCTACCAAGAAGACCTGCCGATGGCCGAACGCCGGGCCGGCGCGCTGTCACTGGATATCGGGCTGCTGCGCGAGCTGCTCGGTCACGCCGAGCTGCGCGAGCTGTTGGATGCCGACGCGATGCACGAGGTCGAACTGCGCCTACAGCGGCTGGACCCGGAGCGGCCGCTGCGCGATGCCGAGGATCTCGCCGACGCGCTGCGGCTGCTGGGTGATCTGTCTGACGAGCAGATCGCTCGGCGAGGAGGCGAGCCATCGTGGGCCAAGTCGCTGCGTGATGCCCGCCGGGCCGTCGGCGTACGCGTCGCCGGCGAGGACCGGTGGATCGCCATCGAGGATGCCGGTCGCTACCGTGACGCGCTCGGGGTCGCGTTGCCGGTCGGCGTACCGGAAGCATTCACGGTGCCGCTCGACGATCCGCTGGGCGAGCTCGTTGGCCGCTACGCCCGCACTCACGGGCCGTTTGGTTTCGCCGAAGTAGCGAGCCGGTTTGGGCTAGGCACGGCGATCGCACGCGTGGCACTGGACCGACTCACCGCCGAGGGGCGACTGTCGGCAGGGGAATTCCGCCCGGGCGGCACCGGATCCGAGTGGTGCGATGTGGAGGTTCTCAGGCTGATCCGGCGCCGATCACTCGCGGCAATTCGAGCCGAGGTCGAGCCGGTAACCACGAGCCGCTTCGCGACATTCCTGCAGTCCTGGCATGGGATCGGCGACGTCCACCGCGGTAGTGATGGTCTGTACGCCGTTATCGAGCAGTTGGCGGGGGCCCCGCTGGTCGCCAGCGCATTGGAGACGCTGATCCTGCCCAGTCGGGTGCGTGACTACTCGCCCGCGATGCTCGATGAGCTCACCAGCCAGGGCGAGGTCGGCTGGTGCGGTGCCGGCGGGCTGCCAGGTGGTGACGGTCTGATCCGGCTCACGACCGCGGAGCTGGCACCGATTCTGCCGCTGCCGTCGCACGACTCATCGCCGCTCGCCGACGCCGTACTCGCTGCACTCCCCGGCGGCCAGGCGATGTTTTTCCGGCCGTTATCCGACTACGTGGGCAGAACCCTCGGCACGCTCATCGAAGATCGGGTGCTGATCGAGCAACTGTGGCAGCTGGTCTGGGACGGCCTGCTCACTAACGACACGATCGCCCCACTGCGTTACCTGCTCAGCGCCGGCGGGACGACCCGCGCTGATCGTCCCGCTCGCGGATCGCGCTCCCGTGGCCGACCCGGGCGGATGGGCCGCGCACGTATGCCGTCAGTGTCCGGTCCGCCCACCGTCACGGGCCGATGGTCCCGCGTCCAGCGCGAGGAGCTCGAGCCGACGGCTCGAGCTCAACTGCTCGCGGACGTACTGTTGGACCGATACGGCGTACTGACCCGCGGATCGGTGCAAGCCGAAGGTATCGCTGGCGGGTTCGGCGGTCTGTATCCGTTGCTCGCCGAATATGAGGACTCTGGGCGGGCTCGCCGCGGCTACTTCATCGATCGGCTCGGCGCGGCCCAGTTCGCGACGCCCGGCGCGGTCGACCGGCTGCGCGCCGAGTCGCCATCCCGCCAGCCAGCGGCGTGCGTCGTACTGGCCGCAACCGATCCCGCGCAGCCGTACGGCGCGGCGCTGTCGTGGCCCGAGCGCGTCGATGCGGACCGAACGCGGGCGGGTCATCGCCCCGGGCGCAAGGCCGGCGCTGTCGTCGCGATCGTCGGAGGAGACGCGGTGATCTATGTCGAGCGCGGTGGCAAGACATTGCTCAGTTTCACCAGGGATGAGGAAGCACTTGCCCGCGCCGCCTCCGCGATAGCGGACGCCGTACGGTCCGGCGCGCTCGGCAAACTCGTCGTGGAACGTACCGACGGCGCGAGTGTGCATGGCGGCGGACCGCTCGCGACGGCGCTCGAGTCGGCGGGTTTTCGACTCACCCCACGTGGGCTGAGGCTGCGGGGCTGAGGTTCTTCCACCGGCCGATCTCCGTCACGGTCGGCGACTTCGGTCTAGAGGGCGGCGTGGATACGTTCGGCGTACTGCTCGGCCTCGCCGTCGGCGTACTTCGTGCGCGGCCAGAAGAACCCTCGCAGGCCGTCGCCCTTCGTGCGCGGTACGACGTGCGTGTGCAGATGCGCAACGCTCTGACTGACGACGTTGTTGACGGCGACGAACGTGCCTTGTGCTCCGAGCCCTGCCGTGATGGCGCGGGTGATCCCTTGCACACTAGCGAAGTACGGCGCGAGCAGGCGTTCAGGAAGCTCCGGCAGGGTGACGACATGCTCACGCGGGACCACCAACGTGTGGCCTTTGAATACCGGTCGACGATCAAGAAAAGCGACCGTGTCGGCAGTCTCGGCCACGATCAGTGCCGGCGCCGTACCCTCGATAATCGCGCAGAAGGGGCAGTCGTTATCCATCCGACCATCACACCATGCCGCGCACACCTCGCCCCGACCGTCCGGACCGGACGCACGGCAGGGCGAGACGGATGAGCGGACATTTGTGACGGATCGCCGGCCATTCGTGACGGATCGCGGGGCGTTCTCCGAGTGCGTACGGGCGGTACAGGTACCCTTATTGCGAGCCGTGACTGGCGCATTCATAAGGTGGGTCCGACCACCGGGGAGCGGCTCCGAACGACCGCCGCGCGCCTGGGTGCCCACCGACTCGAAACCCTGGAGGCGCACCGTGCCTGAGAACACCTCAAGTAACGCCAACGTTCAGTCCTTTGATGCCGAGGCAGCCTCGACCGCCTACCGCAGCGCGCTCGCTGTCATCGAGGCAGTCGAACCCAACATCGCCGGCGCGATCCGCAGCGAACTCGCCGACCAGCGCGCATCCCTCAAGCTGATTGCCAGCGAAAACTACGCCTCCCCCGCCGTGTTGCTCACGATGGGCAACTGGCTGTCGGATAAGTACGCCGAGGGCACCATCGGCCACCGCTTCTATGCCGCCTGTCAGAACATCGACACTGTCGAACAGCTAGCGGCCGATCACGCGAAGGCGCTGTTCAATGCGCCGCACGCCTACGTCCAGCCGCACTCCGGCATCGACGCCAACCTAGTCGCTTTCTGGGCGATTCTCGCGCAACGCATCGAGTCCCCGGCCCTGGCCGAGGCCGGCGCTAAACACGTCAACGACCTGTCCGAAGACGACTGGCAGTCGCTGCGCAAAGCGCTCGGCGACCAGCGGGCGCTGGGCATGTCGCTGGATGCCGGTGGGCATCTCACCCACGGATTCCGTCCCAACATCAGCGGCAAGATGTTTCATCAGTCCTCCTACGGCACCGACCCCGAGACGGGTCTGCTGGACTACGACGCCGTACGGGCGACCGCCCGCGAGTTCAAGCCTCTGATACTCATCGCCGGCTACTCGGCGTACCCCCGGCGCGTCAATTTCGCCAAGATGCGCGAAATCGCCGATGAAGTCGGCGCCACCCTGATGGTCGACATGGCGCATTTCGCCGGGCTCGTTGCCGGCAAGGTCTTCACCGGAGACTTCGATCCGGTACCGCACGCGCACGTGACCACAACGACCAACCACAAGTCGCTGCGCGGACCGCGCGGCGGCATGGTGCTGTGCCAGCCCGAGTACGCCGATGCCGTCGATCGTGGCTGCCCGATGGTCTTGGGTGGGCCACTCGGACAGGTAATGGCCGCCAAGGCCGTCGCTCTTGCCGAGGCCCGGCAACCGGCGTTTCACACCTACGCCCAAAATGTCGCGGACAACGCCACCGCCTTGGCGGACGGCCTGTCGCGGCGCGGCGTCAATCTCGTCACCGGCGGTACCGATAACCATTTGTGCCTGCTCGATGTCACCTCGTTCGGCCTGACCGGTCGACAGGCGGAGTCGGCGCTGCTGGACTCGGGCATTGTCACTAACCGCAACGCGATTCCTCGCGACCCGAACGGCGCCTGGTACACGTCCGGCGTACGTATCGGTACTCCTGCGCTGACCTCGCGTGGCTTCGATGCTGCCGAGTTCGACCGGGTCGCCGAGCTAATCGTCGACGTACTGTCGGCCACTACCCCGACCGCCGCGCCGTCGGGTGGTACGTCGAAGGCCAAGTACGTGCTGGCCGAGGGTGTCGCGGCCAAGACGCATGCCGCTGCCGACGAGTTGCTGGATGCGAACCCGCTCTACCCGGGCCTCGACCTCAACTGAGCTAAGACTCTTGCCCGGTCGGCTTACGTTTGGGCTTCTGGCGGGACGCCTTCGGCGGGCCGTACGACGGCGGCAGACTCGCGTCGGCCCCCGGGTCGACGGTGGCGCGCGAGTCGGGCCGCGCGGGGCGCGAGTCGAGCTGGGCGTGATTAGCCGACGGGTTAGAGACTTCGCGAAGACCCTCTGCCAGCGCGTGCAGGCCGTCTGCGGCGTCACGTGCCTTGGCGGCCGGGGTGATCTCGGGGGCGCTGCTATCCAACTCGGCGACGACAGACGCGGCGCCGGCGACCAGCCGTTCGTGCGCACTGACACCGTCCTCGAGCCGCTGGACGATTTTGTCCAACGAGGCACGGATGCCCCCAGACTCGTCGAGCTCGGTGCCGTCGGTAGCGCCGCTCTCAGCAAGAGTGCGTTCGAGCAGGACAGCACGCCGCGCCTGCCGTTCGAGCGACTGTTCGGACTCCCGGGCTATGGCGCTGATGTCGGGGGCGATCTCGCGCAGGTCCGGCAGCAGCTGTTGTAGCAGTCGGCGCTGCGCTCGAAGCTTACGGATCGGCTGGTACGCCGCAGAGTTCTTCGGCGGCAGCGACTGTGGCGCCTCTTCGCGCTCCTCGTATGACGGTACGTCGATCGACACCGGCGAGAGCTTTTCCTCTAGCGCGTCCGCGCGTTTGCCCGTCTTGCGTGCACGGGTGCCGGTCAGCCCTGCCCCGGTACCGAGCGCGACCGCTCCCACCCCCATCGGGATCGCTAGTGCCGCCTGACCGTCGTTGACCGCCGCGGCCGCACCCCCGGCGAACCCGATGGTGCACAACCCAAAAAGACCGCTCGCGGCGATCTGGCGGACTCGCTGGTGACGCAGTCGCCGGACCGGACGCATCCGAATTCGCTCGTTGCGACCGGTACGTCGTTCGTTGATCGACTCCGTCGTCGCCTTGACCGACGCGGACAGGAGATTCTTGAAGTCGCTCGCGATTTCCTTGCCGCCCGGCGGCTGCGGCTTGCCCGAAGGCCGGTCCGACGACGGCTGGCGTGCATCGTCTTGGACGGGATCTTGCGGCCCGTATCGATACGGACCGCGGGTCGCCCAGCCGCGCGTTCGGCGTGGCCCACCATGGCCACGCCAATAGTCGTCATGCCGGTACCGTCGGCCATCCTCGTCCGGATGGCGGGGATTGCGGATGTTTTCGGAGATCTGGTCGGCGATGGATGCGGCAAGGTCGCGCCACGAGTCCTTGCGATTTGCCGTCATCCTCTAGGTCTCCACGTACGCTGCGTCAGCTGCTGGCCGGTGGATTGGCCTGAGGTGTGCTGGGCTTGGTGGCCGCTGGCTTCGGCGCGGCCGGCGCCGCTTCGGCCGCGGGTGTGGCCGGAGCTGCGGGCTCTGCCGAGAGCTGATTACCGCCCATGCTCGCGCGAAGCTGATCGAGTCGTGCGTGGCCGGCCATATCCAGGGTCGACTTCTCGACCTCCATCATGCGGCCTTCAACAGAGGTTTCGGCGAGCTCAGAAGCGCCGAGCGCGTTGGCATAGCGTCGTTCGATCTTGTCGCGAACCTCGTCAAGAGACGGCACATTGCCTGGCGCGGACAGCTCACCCATGCGGTTGAGCGAGGCCGAGACCTGTTCTTGCATCTTGGCCTGCTCGAGCTGGCTGAGAAGCTTAGTGCGCTCGGCTATCTTGGTCTTGAGGCGCATCTGGTTTTCCTCGACAGCCTTCTTGGCCTTCTCGGCACCGATCAACGCGGCATCGTGCATCTGCTTGAGGTCCTCCATCTGCTGCTCACCAGCGACGAGCTGGGTAGCAAACACCTGAGCGGTATCCTCGTACTTTTTGGCTTCTTCTTCGTTTCCTTCAGCGCGCGCCTTGTCCGCCAGTGTCAGAGCCTGGCGGGCGTTGCCTTGCAACTTCTCGACCTCGCTCATCTGGCGATTGAGCTTCATCTCCAGCTGGCGCTGGTTACCGATGACCTGCGCGGCCTGCTGGGCAAGTGCCTGATGCTGGCGCTGCGCATCCTCGATCGCCTGCTGAATCTGTACCTTGGGGTCGGCCATCTGGTCTACCTTGGCGCCAAACGAGGCCATCAGGTATTTCCAGAGCTTGACAAACGGGTTGGCCATATTAGGTCGTCCTCCTGAACGATCGCCAGTCTACGAGCGAAAGAGATATATACGTACCAGCGTAGCGCTGTGAGCGAGATGGTTTCATGTGCCTAACGCGCGCAGGTCAGGACGGGTTCCTGTGAGCCAACGGTACGACGACCCAGAACCAGGCACAATCCGATTGCGCGGCGACTCCTTATGTGAGATCTCGACCGAGCACCTCACGGGTGTAAGTCTCGGATTCCTCGAGGCCGGCGCGAATGTCGCTGAGCTCTTGGTTGAGCGCCTCAATGGTCCCTTCGCCGCTGAGATTTTGGACAGTCACGCTCGTCGCTGACATCGCGATCAGCTCGGCGATGTGACTATTGAGGCTTTCCAGACCCACCGTCGCCGACTCCATCCGGGCTACGAGACCGTCCCGCGCGGCGTGCAGGCGCTGAAACGACTGCAACTGCTCGTTGACCGAGCGCAGCGAGTTGGAGGTCTCGATACTCGACTCGTCGGTCAGCCCGCGGTTGGCCTCGGCCTGTAGACGCGACTGCTGTTCTGTCAGCCGAGCCAGTGGTATCCGGTCCAGACCCTGTTCGAGCGCGGCTACCTGACGAGACAGTCGGCCGATCGTCTCGAGCGTGCCACTTGTCTGGATCGCGACGGAGTCGAGCTGGTCTTTGAGATAGGAATCACTTGCGCTGGCGATCAGCGCATCCCTCTTGCGGGTCGCGTTTTGGGCGCGTCCCAGCCACACCTCGGCTGGGCTCCCGCGTTTGGGCAGTGGTCCTTCAAGCGGTGCCATCGAGTCCGGTTTATTTCGGTCTACCAACGCAGAACCGCCGACCTTGGCGCCGTATGCGACTGCCGCTACGCCCACACCGACGATTGCCGCGACCGGCTCGCCCGGGATCGCGGCGAACGCGAGCCCGCCAAGCACCACACCACTGAGGGCTGCCCAGCCATCGGCAAACCTATTACGTCGACTCATCCGTGCGTCGAACCGCCTTAGACGCCGACGGTCTCGCGCTCGTCCTGACCAAAGATCAACTTGAGCTCGGCAGAATGTGCATTGAGCTCGTCGTCGAGATCGTCGACATCGATAACCTCGTCGACCGGGACATCTTGGGCCCGGACCGATACGAAGTCACGATGACGCAAATCGGTACTGGCATCAGACAGCAGGTCGGCCAACGGCAGCTCAAGCGCGTCACAAATGGACGACAACAGCTCCGATGATGCCTCTTTACGGCCGCGTTCGATCTCCGAAAGATACCCAAGACTCACTCGGGCGGAGGCCGACACGTCGCGCAGCGAACGCCGCTGGTGTTCGCGGTGCGCCCGCAAATTGCTTCCGATTACTTCGCGAAGTAGAAGCACGTCGTTACCTCCTCATCAACTCTCATTGCCACCTCGCTCACGTGACCACTCGTCGAACATCAAATGCCCTGAATATCACGTGATTGTGCGGCTATTACAACCCTACCCTGTGCCGATTACGACTGAGTAAACGGCGACTCCCCAATTCGGCCGTCCGGCACTCTGACTTACAACGACCGTAGATGCGAACTAATTCCGGGTCCGACCGATTAGTCGATCCGACCGGCCAGCCACTCGAGCGCAGTGAGAACGGTCTGGTGCCGAATCTGGTCGCGGTCGCCTTTAAAGCGGTATTCGCGCGCCTCGGCGGGCTGCCCCGGTAGCTGCAGACCGAGCCAGACGGTTCCAACCTCGTGGCCATCCTGCTTGTCCGGGCCGGCGACGCCGGTCGTGGCTATCCCGACGGCGGCGCCGGTACGCCGGATCGCACCGCCCGCGAGACTGCGTGCCGTGCTCTCGCTGACCGGGCCGTCTTGGGCGAGCTGCCCTGCCGGGACGCCTGCCAATGTCGCCTTGAGCTCCGTTGCGTACACCACCAGGCCACCGCGGACCACGCCGCTGGCCCCGGGTATCGAGGTCAGGGCGGCACACAAAAGCCCGCCGGTCAGTGATTCCACGGTGCCGATCGTCAACCGCATCCGCGCGTAACCCTCGATGACGCGCCGCGCCGCGTCGTACGTCGGATCGGCACTCACATGTCCTCCGGCACGATCCGCGTAGACGGCAGGTTTTTGGGGAGGGCGGGAGGTAGATCTTTGGGGAGGGCGGGAGGCAGATCTTCGGGGAGGGCGGGAGGCAGATCACTAGGATCGATGGGCGCGAGCGGCTCGTTGCGATTGCGCGTACGTCGCAGCCGGATCGCACGGAAAATGTAGTCGATCCCGGTCGCGACGGTCAGGATTATCGCGATACCCATCAGCCACCAACGCAGCGACGCGAGGAAACCGCCAAAGGGCAGGACATACATCCAGATCGCCAGCGACTGCGCGAACGTCTTGGCCTTGCCGCCGCGGCTCGCCGGAATCACGCCATACCGGATCACCAAGAACCGCAAGAGAGTGACGCCGACCTCACGGACCAAGATCACGATCGTGACCCACCAGGGAAGCTCGGCCAGAATCGACAGACCGACCAGCGCAGTACCCATGAGTGCCTTGTCGGCGATTGGATCGGCCATCTTGCCGAATTCCGTCACCAGGCCCCGAGCGCGCGCGATGTCGCCGTCGTACTTGTCGGTGATGACCGCCAGCGCGAAGACGACGGCCGCCGCAATCCGCCAGCGAGTATCTGCGCCGTCCTCTTTGAGCAGGAACACTGCGAACACCGGCACGAGGACCAGCCGAAGAGTCGTCAGCCCGTTCGCGATATTGAACAGGCTGACCTCCCGTGCCGGGGGCGTGGCGTGCTCTGCGCTCATGTGCTAACCGTGGCCGATCGGGGGCGTCGCGATGAGGTCGACGCCGTCAGTCTCCACTACCTCGCAACGCACGATGTCGCCGATTTTGATCGAACCGGGAGGGAACCCCTCAACCATCGTCGTACCGTCGACTTCGGGCCCCTGGTGTTCGGCGCGGCCTTCGACATAATCGGGCCCGATGTCCTCGACCAGTACCTCGATGATCTGGCCGATGCGGTCTTCGGCGCGTTGCGCGGTGAGTTCTTCGGCGAATGCCGTGATCCGCTCTACCCGCTCGTCGATGACCGACTGATCAAGCTTGTCGTCGAAGCCCGCCGCCGCCGTACCGTCCTCATCCGAGTAACCGAATACGCCGACCGCATCGAGCCGTCCATCACTGAGAAACCGCTCAAGCTCGAGCAGATCTGCCTCGGTCTCGCCCGGAAACCCCACGATAACGTTGGTGCGGATTCCCACCTCGGGAGAAATGACCCGTGCACGCTCGATCAGCGCGAGGAACGCGTCGGTGGACCCGAAGCGCTTCATCCGGCGCAGCACCGACGCGCTGGAGTGCTGGAACGAAATGTCAAGGTAGGCCGCCGCGTTCGGCGTACCGAGCAGAGTCTCGAGCAGCCCCGGACGAATCTCCGCTGGCTGCAGATAAGCGACCCGGAATCGCTCAAGGCCGTCGATCTCACCGAGCCGCGGGATCAGCGCCTCAAGCGAACGGACGTCGCCGAAATCCTTGCCGTACGACGTGGAGTTCTCGCTGACCAGGACGACCTCTTTGACACCGTCCTCCACCAGCCAACGCGCTTCGTCGAGGACCTGCTCGGGCGTGCGGGAGACAAACGATCCACGGAAAGTCGGGATCGCGCAGAAAGTGCAGCGCCGATCGCATCCGCTGGCCAGCTTCAACGGCGCCGTCGGGCCGCCCACCAGCCGCTTGCGCATCACCCGAGGACCCGATGCCGGCCGACCGAGGTTTTCATCGGCGTGTCCGGGCAGCGACAGTGATTTCGCCGCTTCGGGCCGCTCGACGGGACTGATCGGCAGCATCGTACGGCGGTCGGTCGGCTTGTGTGGGACCAGCGGCCGGCCGGCGATGACGTCGTCGAGACGATCGGAGATGTCGACGTAGTCGTCGAACCCGAGTACGGCGCCTGCTTCGGGGAGCTGGGCGGCGAGGTCTTCGCCGTAGCGCTGAGCCAGACAGCCGACGGCGACCACTTTGGCCCCAGAATCGGCCGCGGCCAGCACGGCGTCGATCGAGTCTTTCTTGGCTGCGTCGATAAAGCCACAGGTGTTGACGACTACGACATCAGACTCACCATCTTCGGTGAGCTCCCACCCTTGCGCGGCGAGTCGGCCGGCAAGTTCCTCGGAGTCGACGTCGTTTCGCGCACACCCCATCGTGACCAGGGAGACGCGGCGAGGAGTACTGACGGAGTTAGTCACCGTACAAGAATAGGTTGCGGCCAGACCGCATGCCGCGCGGGCGAGATCATTGTCAGTCGTTCTCGCCACGCAACGATGCCAGGACGTCTGGGAGCTCGTCTGGTTTGGCGAGTACGTCGCGCGGTTTGGAACCTTGTGACGGCCCGACGATTCCCCGAGTCTCGAGGATGTCCATCAGTCGGCCCGCCTTCGCGAACCCGACCCGCAGCTTGCGTTGCAGCATCGAGGTCGACCCCATCTGGCTGGTCACTATGAGCTCGACGGCCGCGCACACGTCCTCAAGGTCACCGCCGATGTCCTCGTCGACCTCCTTCTTCGCCGTGGGTGCCGCGGTCAGTACCTCGTCGCGGTATTCCGGTTCGCGCTGTTCCTTCGCAAACGTGACGATCTCTTCGATCTCCTCGTCCGACACGAAAGCGCCCTGCAGTCGCTGTGGAGAGTTCGCTCCAGGGCCGAGGTAGAGCGCGTCACCTTTACCAATGAGCTTTTCGGCTCCGACTTGGTCGAGGATGACCCGGCTGTCCGTCGCCGAGGAGGTCGTAAACGCCAGCCGGCTCGGCACGTTGGTCTTGATTAGACCCGTGACCACGTCGACGGACGGCCGCTGCGTGGCAAGAACCAGGTGGATCCCGGCGGCCCGCGCTTTCGCGGTGATCCGCACGATGCAGTCCTCGACGTCACGCGGCGCGACCATCATCAGGTCGGCGAGCTCGTCGACAACCGTGACAATGTAGGGATACGGCTTGTACTCGCGCTCGCTGCCGGGCGGCGCGGTGATTTGCCCGCTCTTGACCTTGCGGTTGAAGTCGTCGATATGACGCACCCGCGAGGCCTGCATGTCCTGATAACGCTGCTCCATCTCCTCGACCAGCCAGACCAGCGCGTTGGCCGCCTTCTTCGGGTCGGTGATGATCGGCGTGATGAGGTGCGGGATACCTTCGTACGGCGTCATCTCGACCATCTTGGGGTCGATGAGGATCAGCCGCACCTGGTCAGGTGACGCGCGCAGCAGCAGCGAGACCAGCATTGAGTTGATCGCCGAGGACTTACCTCCGCCGGTGGCGCCGGCGACCAGCAGGTGCGGCGTCTTGGCGATATTGGTGGCGACGAACCGTCCCTCGACGTCTTTGCCGAGGCCAACGAGCAGCGGATGGGTGTCGGCGATGGTTGTCGGCGCGCGCATGACGTCACCGAGGCTGACCATCTCCCGGTCGGTGTTGGGGATCTCGATACCCATCGCGGACTTGCCCGGGATGGGCGCGAGAATACGCACGTTGCTGTTGGCGACGGCGTACGCGATGTTGTCCTGCAGGTTCTTGACCGTCGAGACCTTGACCGACGGTCCGAGCTCGACCTCGTAGCGGGTGACGGTCGGCCCGCGGTTGAAGCCGACGACGTCAGCGGCGACCTTGAACTGGTCGAATACGCCGTTGATGGCATCGATGGTGTCGTCGTTGGCCTTGGTGTGCGTCTTGTGCGCCGGACCGGTCTTCAGCGCCGACATCGCCGGTAGCTTGTACTCCCCCTCCGGGGTCTCGATCGTTAGCTGCTCACCTTTGCCGGTCGGTGCCGGTCCGAGCGCGGACTCACCGAAGCTCGCGGTCTCGGCGTCGGCCGAGGCCCCGGGGGCCGGAGGTACGACGGTATCGGCAGTAGTGGGCTCTGCGGGCACGGCCATTGCTTTGCGTTCGCGCCAGGGCTTTGACGGTTTCTCGGCGGATGACTCGGCAGCCTCCGGGTCGGCGGCAGCCTCAGCGTCCTTAGTGAGGCTGGACTGTCGACGCCGCGACGAGCGGCGTAGCCGCATGCTGGACAGGTCCGCCTCCCCCATTTCCTCCGGCGACGCGGCGTGTACGTTTTCTTGCTCGGCAGCGGCCGCATCCGATGCGGGTTGGCCGAGCAACCACCGCCACAAATCACGCAGCCGGCTGGGCACGAGCTTGACCGGCGTGGCGGTGAGGACCAACAGTCCGAACACGATGATCAAACCGAGCACGATGACACCGAGGACCGCACCTACGTTGCTGGTGAACGGCGCGGCGGCCACGGCGCCGACCATGCCTCCTGCCCGGTAGCGATCAGATGGAGCGTCCGGTGAACCAAATCCGATGTGGAACAGGCCGAGGACCGGCACGATAGTGCAGACCCAGCCGACCGTGAACCGACCGAAATGTTCCGGTTTGCCCGGGGTGCGGAACAGGTGCATGGCCACACCGACGAGCAGGACCGGCACGAACGCCGCCGCACCGCCGGCCGCCCACCGAAGCGAGTGGTCGAAAGCGTCGCCGACAACGCCGCCGGCCTGCACCCACACGCCGAGCGCGCTGAGGACGGCGAGGACAATCAGTAACAGTCCGGTGGCATCGCGGTGCGCAGCGCGGGCCCGCGCTTGCGCAAGTCGCGCTTCCTGCTCGGCCTCGGCTTTCGCTGTGCGCGGCGCTTCGTCAAGGTCGTCGCGGACCGCCACGATCGCGGTGTGGTCGCCCACCCGGAACAGACCGGCGACCGCCTTGGCGATGGCGGTCCAGGCCGCAAGCAACAGACGCCCGACGCCCGCGCCCGCGCGCGACAGCGTCGAGGTGCCCGACGTGCGAGCCGAGCCAGAAGGTGAGCCTCCTCCACGCGGCCGTCGGGTCGGAGTCGCACGCTTGCGGGACGAACCGCTGCGCGCCTTGCTCCGGCCTTTGGGTTTTGTGGCAGGGGCCTGACGAGTTGCCATAACCTCCACCCTAG
The DNA here is from genome assembly GCF_003003235.1 of Antricoccus suffuscus. NCBI lineage: Bacteria > Bacillati > Actinomycetota > Actinomycetes > Geodermatophilales > Antricoccaceae > Antricoccus > Antricoccus suffuscus. The sequence goes on along the minus strand of NZ_PVUE01000002.1, from coordinate 308,654 downwards.
TCGCCGTGTACATCAATATCCCCATCAGTCACACGCGTGTCATCACTCACGCCATCGTCACATGCGTCTTCGCTCGATACAAGTATTTCTTTGCAAAGATATCTTTGCATGCTGTAGTGTGATGCCTCGTGACCGAACCGCGCCGTATCGACACTCAGGGCCTCAAGGCCCTTGCCCACCCGTTGCGCGTCAAGATCCTGGACCTCGTCAGTGATCTCGGCGAGGCAACCGCGACGGTCCTCGCCGAGCGGCTTGGCGAGTCCAGCGGCGCCACGAGTTACCACCTGCGCCAACTCGGGCAACATGGTTTCATCGAGGAAGTCCCCGATCGCGGTACCGCCCGGGAGCGATGGTGGCGAGTCCCGAAATCCGGCTGGGAAACGCCCGCACGGGTGGTTGGCGACCTCCCCGCCGCTGCTGCAGGCATCATCACCCACTCGATGGTCGAGGGCCACGCAGAACGGTTACAACAGATGCTCGACGCGGTCGGCGACCTTCCTGCGCCGTGGTCCGGGGCCGTCGGCTGGCGACGTGGATACACCGAACTCACGGCCGACGAGATGCACAGAATGCGTGACGAGGTGTACGCCGTACTCGACCGATATCGCAACCGCGAACCGCATCCGGGCTCCCATCGAGTCAGCATCGAGTTCATCGGTTTCCCCATTGGCGTGCCAGTTGCCGACGATGAGTAAGCCCACCCTGGGCAGATCCTTCTGGCTGCTTGTCGGCTCGACCGGCCTGTCCAACCTCTCTGACGGCGTGCGAATCGTCGTACTTCCTTTGCTGGCGACCACGCTTACCCGCGATCCGGTGGCTATCTCGGTGCTCAGCGCGATTGCGTTCTTGCCCTGGTTGCTGTTCGCGATCCCCAGTGGCGCGGTGGTCGACCGCATTGACCGGAGTACGGCGATGGCATGGTCGAACTTCGCGCGCACGGTGGTCGTCGGCTCGCTGTGCGGATTCATCGCCCTCGACCAGATCTCGCTCGTCGTCCTGTATGTCGTGGCGCTGCTGCTGGGGATCATCGAGACCGTCTACGACAGCGCCGCGCGCGCCTCGCTCCCTGAGGTCGTCGAGAAGAAGGACCTCGAGCGCGGCAACGCGTGGATCACCGCCGCCGAAAATGTGATGCAGACGTTCATCGGCCCGCCGTTGGGCGCCGCCCTCTTCACGTTCGCCGTTATCGCGCCGTTCCTACTCGGCGCGGCCGGATGGTTTGTCTCGGCAGTTCTCATCCTCGCCGTTCGAACCCGGCGGCCACAACGGGCCGAGAAGGTCCGCCTCAGCGCCGATATCAAGGTCGGGATGCGGTGGCTGTGGCGGCACGACTTCATGCGCCGCTACACGCTGCTGTGCGGCCTGGACTCCTTCGTCCACGCCCTCGTCAGCGGGCTTCTCGTACTGTTTGCCCTGGAGACGCTGCGGATCGGGCCGTCCGGAGTCGGCCTGTTCTTCGTCGGCGCCGGTGTCGGCGCGCTTGTCGGATCAGTCCTCGCGCCGTGGCTGACCAGACGCGTCGGCCGCACCAACGCCCAGGCCGGCGCCCTGATCTTCGTCGCGCTGACCACCTTACCGATGGGCTTGACACACAACGCGTGGGTCGCCGGGACACTGTTCTCGCTCACCGGCACCGGTGTCACGGTGTGGAACATTAACTCGATGTCGATCAGGCAGGCGCTCATACCGACGCACCTGTTCGGCCGGGTGCAGGGCGGCTACCGCACGCTGATCTGGGGCCTGATTCCGATCGGTGAGGTCACCGGCGGATTCATCGGCAAACACACCTCGCTGTCGACCGTGTTTGTGTTGTGCGGCGTACTCGGTCTCGCGACCGGAGCCTTACTGTGGCGGCTACTTTTCAAGCACCGCCACGAAATCGCCGCGGCGTACCGCGACGACTCGCTTGTGAAGAGCTAGACCTCGAGAACGGTCGGCACGATCATCGGGCGACGACGGTGCGTGTCGGCGACCCACTTGCCCAGCACGCGGCGCGCGGCCTGGGCAAGTCGATGCGTGTCAGTCACGCCGTCTTCGAGCTGGCGCTGGACCTCGGCATCGACCAACGGGCCGGCCACTTGCACGACCGCAGGGTCATCGGCGAATCCCCGGGCGGTCACGTGTGTCGGCCGGACGATCATCGCGTTGCTCGTCGATACGACGACTGCGCACGCGATAAAGCCTTCGTCGCCGAGGATCCGCCGATCGCGCAGCGCGTCCTCCCCGACCTCACCGACAACGTTGCCGTCGACGTACACCATGCCGACCTCGATCTGGCCGGTGATCCGGGCCTGCCCGTCGATGAGATCGATGACGTCGCCGTCGTCGGCGAGCACGATGTTTTGCTCCGGTACGCCGGTCTTCGCGGCGAGCCTGCCGTGTGCACGCAGGTGCCGCCATTCGCCGTGCACCGGCATCACGTTGCTGGGCTTGGTCATATTGAGCAGGTAGAGAAGCTCTCCTGCCGGTGCGTGACCGGAGACGTGCACGAGCGCGACTTCCTTGTGCACGACCTGCGCGCCGATCTTGTTCAGTCCGTTGATGACCTTGAAGACGGCGGTCTCGTTGCCCGGCACCAAGGAAGACGCGAGGATGACGGTGTCCTCAGGGGCAATGCTGATCTGACGGTGGTTGCGGGCCGCCATCCGCGCGAGCGCCGACAACGGCTCGCCCTGCGAACCGGTCGAAATGATGACGACCTTGGACGGCGGCATTTGAGCGGCTTCGTCGATGGAAACCGTCAAACCTGGCGGAACGTTGAGGATGCCGAGGTCGGTGGCTACGCCCATGTTGCGCACCATCGAGCGGCCGACGTACGTCACCTTGCGACCGTGCGCGTGTGCCGCATCGAGCACCTGCTGCACTCGGTGCACATGCGAGGCAAAGCACGCGACGATCACTCGCTGCGTCGCGTCCCGGATGACCCCATCGAGTACCGGACCGATGGCCGACTCGGGGGTAACGAAACCGGGCACCTCGGCGTTCGTCGAGTCCGACATCAGCATGTCGATACCCTCGAATCCCAGCCGCGCAAATCCGGCCAGGTCGGTGATGCGGTTATCGAGTGGAATCTGGTCCATCTTGAAATCGCCGGTGTGCAAGACAATTCCGGCGCCGGTACGGATGGCGACAGCCATCGCGTCCGGGATGGAATGGTTGACGGCAAAGAATTCGAGCTCAAACGGGCCAAAGGTCACCCGGTCGCCCTCGACGACTTCTTGCAGCTTGGGTTTGATCCGGTGCTCGCGTAGTTTCGCGGCTATCAGCGCGTTGGTGAATCGCGAGCCGACGATCGGGATGTCCCCCCGGTCACGCAACAGGAAGGGCACGCCGCCGATGTGATCCTCGTGCCCGTGGGTGAGCACGATTGCCTCGATGTCATCGAGTCGATCGTCGTACGCCGACCAGTCGGGCAGGATCAGGTCGATGCCAGGCTGCTCGTCCTCAGGGAAAAGGACACCACAGTCCACGACCAGTAACCGTCCGGCGTACTCGAAGACCGCCATGTTGCGGCCGATCTCGCCGAGACCGCCGAGCGCCACGATCCGCAGGCCGCCATCTGGAAGCGCCGGCGGGGCGGCCGGTTTAGCGCTGTTCGGCCCGGAAGATTGGCTCACGCTGTGCGTCCGATGGAGGACGCGGCGTGGTCGGCCGTGAGGCCACAAGGTTTAAGAATGCTCATCATCTCTTCGGTTTCGGCTGCCGAGGCGGGCAGCAATGGAAGCCGGGTCATAGGCGAGTCGATCAGACCTCGCGCGTGACACAGGGCCTTGGAACGGATCGCGCCTTGCGACTGCTTGCTCATAATCGCCTCGACAGCAGGAATCAACCGGTTGTTGATCTCGCGAGCAGTCTGCAGGTCACCGCGATCCACTGCGGCGATCATGTCACGGTAGTCGCCGGCGAAACCATGCCCCACCACGCTGATGACACCCACCGCGCCGACCGCGAGCCACGGCAGGCTGAGGGCGTCATCGCCCGAGTAATAAGCGAGGTCGGTCGTGGCCATCACCTCGGCCCCGGCAAACAGGTCGGCCTTCGCGTCCTTGACCGCGACAATTCGCTCGTGCTCGGCCAGCCGCTGCAAAGTTGCGGTCTCGATCGGCGTACCGGTCCGGGCCGGGATGTCGTAAAGGACGACCGGTAGGCCGATAGCGTCGGCGACCGCGATGAAATGCGCGTGGACGCCCGACTGCGGGGGCTTGTTGTAGTAAGGCGTGACTGCGAGGACGGCGTCCGCGCCAGCGCTCTCGGCGTCCTTGGCCGACTGGATCACGTGCGCGGTCTCGTTGCCGCCGACACCCGCTAGCAACGTTACTTTTTCCCCGACCGCTGAGCGCACCGCTTTGAGCAGGTCTACCTTTTCCCGCTCATTGGTCGTGGGCGCCTCGCCCGTCGTACCCGAGATGCACAGTCCGTCGTTGCCGTCGGCGACGAGTTGCACGGCAAGTCGTTCCGCTGACGCGAAGTCGATAGCTCCGTCTGTAGTGAATGGTGTGACCATCGCGGTAAGGACGCGCCCGATAGGGGCCTTGGTCGGTGTACTCATACGCTCTAGGTTACCGCCTCCAGTTTCGGCCGATCACCATCCGTGTACGGGGCGTTCGATGTTTTTCCTCGCGATCCGTTGGCTTGTCCGCAGCCCATCTAGCGACCGGCTCCCTGGCGGACGCGGGACCGGGATCAGAAGCCGCGAGAGGCGGCCTGTAGCGCCGCCACTGCGTCCGGGTCACCCTCGAGGCTGACCTTCGACTGCGCGTCGCGACCAAACGTGAACAGCACGACTTCATCCGGCGTGCCCTTGACGGTGACGACCGGGGCGCCGGCCACCGTCCGGACAGCACGCGTCGTTCCGTCGAGGTAGTCCAACGTGACCGAGACCGGGGACTTGCGATAGTTCAACTTGCCCAAAGGGCCCAACCGCGCCTTGAGTTCGGCGTACCGAAGTCGGTCTGCGGCCCGCGGCTCCCAGGTCGACGCCGCCCGGCGTACGTCTTCGTGGTGCACATAGAACTCCACTGTGTTGGTGTTCTTGTTAACCAGATCGATCCGCATCGGCGACCACACGGGCGGACCGCTGCGGATGGTGTGCACCACGCTCTCCCATGGCTGTCGGGCGATGTCTCCTTGGACTCGCTTCCTGCGCGCGGCCAAGAAGGGCAGTAATGCGCCGGCAGCCGCGTCCGGGCGGCGCTCCCGGATGATCAGATGTGCGGCGAGATCGCGAGTTCGCCAGCCTTCACAGAGAGTGGGCGCATCTGGGCCGACCGACAGAAACAGGTCGCACAGCGCATTTCGTTCCTGATCGGCAAGATTCATCGATTGCCGCCCTTTCTCGTTGTTGCGCTCATCGTTTCACGACTGGCCTCTCGGATGACGAAATTAGGTCTCGGAGACGAGGGGGCTCGACGCGATCTGAGTGCCGTCCGGCAGCGTCGCGATGACGAAGTCGGCGAAGACGTTAGCGGCAACTTCCTTGAGCTTGTGCAGGCATCTGATCGCCACGTCGCGCAGCTCCGCATCGGCCTGGTCCGTTCCCCGCATCGCAATAAAGTGGCGCCAGGCCCGATAGTTGCCCGTGACGACGATCCTGGTCTCCAGCGACCCTGGCAGTACGGCGTGTGCAGCCTGACGGGCGCGTTTGCGCGGGACACGCTGATTGCCGGCCTGCGTGAGCTTCTGCTCGAGGCCTTCCAGAAGCTCCTCGTAAGCGCGCTCGGCGGACTCGGTCGCCGCTACGAACTTGGCGTGCAGCTCGGGGTCCTCGGCGATTATCGACGGCTCGACGTACGCCCCTTGCACGTCAGGCATGTAGCGCGGCGAAAGCTGGCTGTATGAGAAGTGCCGGTGCCGGATCAGCTCGTGCGTCACCGACCGCGAGAGGCCCGTCAAATACATCGTCACTACCCCGTGCTCCAGCACAGACAAGTGGCCGACATCGATGATGTGACGCAGGTACCCCGCGTTGGTTGCCGTGGACGGATTCGGCTTATCCCAGGACTCGTAGCACGCTCGACCGGCGAACTCCGCAAGCGCCTCCCCGCCCTCGGCGTCTGTCTCCCATGCGATGTCCTTCGGCGCGAAGAACTGCGAAGCGGCGATGACTTCGACTGTTGGCGAGGTTATCTGGGTCACGCACGAACTCCTCATGTGCTGCGGCTACGTCTTCGCTAACCTACCGCTACCCGACCAAGGCGTGGCAGCCGACGAATCGCGGCACACTGTCTACCGCGTGTAGTACGTCTCTGGAGATGGAAACCTGTTAGCCTCCGGTTGTGTTCAAAGTGATGTTCGTCCTTCATCTCCTATTCGCCATCTTCGCCATCGGGCCGCTCGTGCACGCCGTGACGACCGCCGGCCGTGGAATCCGCCAAGGCGACGCCGGCGCGACCGCGTCGGCCGCCCGCATGACGCAGATCTACTCGTATGCCTCGATCCTGGTGATCGTGTTCGGCTTCGGCCTGATGTCGGCGAAGTCGCCGTACTCCGGCAAGACCGTCGCGTCATTCGGCGAGACCTGGATCTGGCTGTCGGCACTGCTGTGGCTGGTCGCCGCCGCACTCGCCTTGGGCATCATCGTGCCCGGACTGAAGAAAGCAACGACGCTGATCGGTGGCGGCGACAGCGCGAAGTCCATCGGCGGGCGGGTCGCAGCCTGCGGTGGCGTCGTCGCGCTCATCTTCGTCGTAATCGTCGTACTGATGGTGTACCAGCCGGGTTCCTAATCTGATGGTGTACCAGCCGGGTTCCTAATTCCACGATCCGTCACTGCCGCACCGCACGCCCGAACTTGGTTGCCTTCAAACGCGCTAAACACGGACGGTGCCGCTTCGGCCTCCGTCCGCTCCCCTGTAACGAATCGTCACATCTGTGCCGTTGCGCAGCGCGGAACATTGGCAACGTGCTGCGAAACAGCACAAATGTACGATTGCGTGTCCCTGTGGCCGAATTTACCGCGCGCACCGCGATCAACTGCATCGCGCGGCCAGTACGACGGATTACATGGCGGAGGTGGACGGGAATCGAACCCGCCTAGCCGAGATACTCGGCTACTTCGGTTTTGAAGACCGAGAGGGCCACCAGGCACCTGTACACCTCCAAGGTCAATCACCCTAGTTCATAGGCCCGTCACTGCATCATCGGCGCGAGCCCAAGCTCGGTTTGTTCCAGGGTCAGGTTGCGGTGTCCGACGAGCAACTCAATCAGATGCTCGACGTCGCCGTTCTCGAACGCGTCAATCTGTTCATGGTGGTCTGCCACCATCCTTTCTCGAAACTGCGCGTCGTAGCGATGCACGAAGCGATACGCCGATGTGAGGCGCCACAGCCGCTCCAGCTCGCGAACCATGAAGTCCAGGCCGGAGGCGCGAAACATCGCGAAATGGAAATCGTGATTGGCTTCTATCACTGCGGCCACACCACCGGACTCAAATCCGTTGGCCACGCGATCGTTGATTTCATTGAGTTCCCGAATCACATCTGCGCTCGGGCGAGGAGACTTACGAAGTAGGGAGTTCTCGACGGCTTCTCGCATGTAGTAAGCCTCGCGCAGATAACTCAACTTCAGCTTGGTCACGGTGTATCCCACGTACGGCTCGTGCGTGACGATTCCCTCGTTTTCTAGCACTTTGAGCGCTTCGCGCACGGGGACCCGGCTTACGCCCAGCCTGGTTGCAAGGTTCTCCTGGCGGATCTGCTGACCCGGTAGAAACTCGCCGCGCGTGATCATCGCGTGGACCTGCGTGGCGACGTGGGCCGAAGCATTCGCGGGGACCGTCTCGTACTTCGACACATCGGCTCCGTTGGACTCGTCATTTCGTTGTTAAATCGCCCTTGCTGAATTCATAAGTCTAATGCCGCGAGTTGGTTCGCGGTCGCGCTCAGTCAGCATCATGCGCGGTCTTAATCGGGGCGACAACGACATGACGCCCGTCGGCAACCCGCTTGGTCCTACCGACGCGCGCAAGGTATTCCATCAGCGGGACCGCGACCCGACGCGTCGTGCCCAGTGCCTCCCGAGCCTCGCCCAAGGTGAATGGCGCCTCGAACTCGGCGAACCGCGAAACTGACCGGTCAATCGTCTCGGGCGTCAGATAGATCCCTGACGCCAATGAGACGAGCTCCCCGTGACGGCACAGGGCAGACAGCTCTCGCGAACTCAGCCCCAACTCTCGTAGCGCTTCCGCGTCGGGCGCATGAAACGGGTTGTCCGCGATGGTCGTCATGAATTTGCGCAGCCCTTCTTGCAGCGTCGGGGTCATCGAGGTGTGGCGTTCGTCGACGACGAAGCCGTCGATCACCTGCGCGCCCGGAACCTTCGCCAATACCGCATGCAGCACATCAAGATGCGGTAGGTCGAGCTGCTGCCGCGCCGTCTCGATCGACAACCCGCGAGAATCGGGGTTACGCCGTAGGTCGTCGTCGATCAGCGCGACAATCTGTTCTACGCGCTGCTGGAGATAGTTGGGGTCGATGCACCAACCCCGCGTCGCTTTTGGCAAGTCGGCGCATCCCATGCGGGACAGCTCATCGGCGCGCACGATCCCGCGATCGCGAACAAGTACCCGTGCGTCTGCTACCGCGCCGTAGTCGATCAGTGCCGCGGCACGCGCGGTCGCGGCGCCGCGACGGGTGAACCGTGGCACAGCGGTGTCA